>VAWV01000093.1 GCA_005883295.1 Actinomycetota bacterium | reverse complement strand
TGCACCCCGCCGTCGTAGCTGAGGATCCCTACCGAGAGGGCCTGGTTGCGGGGGTTGAGCGGCACGGCCGGGAAGGCCTCACGCAGCGGCACGCCGCCCATGTAGAAGGTCTGCTGCGGTCCTGGGACGTTCGAGACGACGAGGTTGAAGACCCGCGGCCCGCTCATCGCCCTGACGGCGAGCGATGAGACGAGGGGCGGCGCCAGCCCTGTGGCCCCGACGATGAGGGCGCCGGCGCGCACCTGGCCCGAGCCCTTGGCCTCGGCCGTCTCGACCGAGATCGTGCGGAGCCGCTCCATCGGATCGCCACGGAGCGGGAGGTCCACGAAGACCGTGGAGATCCGGTTGCCGAGCTCCCCCCGTTCGTCCTCACGGCGGACCGACACGGGCACCAGCGCCACCGCTTCGTCCGGGGCATCGGGCCCGAGGAAATCCGACAGCATCAGGGCCACTGCGGCCAGCAGCACGTCGTTCACCGTTGTCCCGGTGGCCCGGCGGATCGCCTTCACCTGGTCGAGACGCGCGCGCCCGATCGCGTATGCCCGGTCGCGGCCAATGTCGACGTTAAGACGGGTCATCGGCGCCTGCGGGCGGATCTTCGCCAGCTCGCCGAGCACCCCGGCGGCCGAGCGGATCTGCCGGCGGGCGTCGACCGGGTCGAGCGCGAACGCCCTGGCCACCGCGCCGCGGGCGAGCCTGCGCGGCAGGTGCAGCTGCGCCGCCGCCAGCCGAGCCACCTGCTCCACCCGGTCCGCCCGCCGGTGGTCCGGCTCGCCCTCCGGCGGCGGCAGCTCGAGGGCCTCGGGAGTCGGGTCGAGGATCACCGTGCTCACGTCGACCGCGGCGATCCCGTCGACCAGCGCGTGGTGCATCTTCGCCACGAGCGCGCTGCGGCCGTCACGGAGACCCTCGACCACAGTGAGTTGCCAGAGCGGCCGCGCGCGGTCGAGCGGCTCGGACATGAGGTTTCCGACGAGCTCGCAGAGCTCGGCGTCGCCGCCCGGCTCCGGAAGCGCCGCCCGTCTCACCTGCCGCGCCGGGTCGAGGTCCGGCACCTCGTCCCACACCGGGTAGCCGGCGCCGCCGAGGACGCCCTCGAGCCGCATCCCGTAGCGCGGGATGAGGTGGAGCCGCTCGCGGATCCGGTCCGCCACCAAGTCGCGATCGATCGTCCCGTCGAACACGAGCACCCCGCCCACGTGCATGTGCACCGGACCGCGCTCGGCCTGGATCGCCGAGAGGTCGGACGGGGAGAGCGGCTCGGCCAGGGTGCCCGCCCGGGCTACACCCTGGCGGCCGGCCTGCCGCGCTCGAGCGCCAGCTCGAGTATCCGCCCGACGAGCGAGTCGAAGTCGATGCCCGCGGCCTCGGCCGCCTGCGGCAGCAGGCTCGTCTCGGTGAGCCCCGGTATGGCGTTGGCCTCGAGCACCTGCAGCTCGCCGGTCGAGTCCTCGAGCATCAGGTCGACCCGCCCGAAGCCGTAGAACCCGAGCAGCTTGTAGACGCCGACCGCGAGCGCCCGCGCGCGCGCCGTGTGGTCCTCGTCGAGCTCCGCGGGGCACACGAAATCGGTGCGCCCGATCTCGTAGCGGGCCTCGAAGTCGTAGAAGTCCTCCTCGCGCGGGACGGCCTCGACCACCGGCAGCGCGAGCGGCTCGTCGCGCCCCTCCACCACCGAAACGGCCAGGTCCCGGCCGCTCACGTGCCGCTCGAGCAGGACCTTCTGGTCGTACGCGAAGGCGGAGACGAGGCAACCCGGCACGTCCTCCGCGGTCCGGGCGAACTTGATCCCGAGCGCGGAGCCGCCGGAGGCCGGCTTCACGACGATCGGGAAATCGAGTCGCTCCTCGATCGCCGGGAGCGTGTCCGCCGCGCCCAGCTGCTTGAAGGCCGTCTCGCTGAAGGCGAAGAACTCGGGAGTCGGTATCCGTGCCTCGACGAGCAGGTGCTTGGTCAGGACCTTGTCGATCGAGCGCACGCAGGCGAGGACGCCCGACCCGGTGTAGGGGATGTCGAGGATCTCGAGGAGCTCTTGCACAGTGCCGTCTTCACCGTCGCGGCCGTGCAGTGCCACGAACGCGGCATCCGGCGACGCGGCGCGCAGGCGCTCGATCAGGTCGGCGCCGGCATCGATCGGCACCACGTCGTGCCCCAGGCGCTCGAGCGCGTCCTCCACCCGGGCGCCCGAGCGCAGCGACACCTGCCGCTCCAGTGACGTCCCCCCTTTGAGGACAGCGACGCGTGCCATGCGGAACCTGCGCTAGCCGGCGCGCCGGCGCATTGGCAACACACGGGCGCCGGTCTCGCCGCCCGCCTCCGGCTCCTCCTTCGGCGGGGACGGCGCGCGCTTCGGCGCGGGTGGGCGGTCCTCGCCGGTCAGTGTCCCGTAGAGGGCGACCTGCTCGGCCACCACCTCGCCGATCCGGCGGACGCCCTCGCGGATCGTGTCCTCGTCGGACCCCGAGAAGTTGAGCCGCATCGAGCTGCGGCCCCGGCCATCGAGGAAGGCCCCCTCGCCCGGGACGAACGCGACGTTGTCGCGCAGCGCGCGCGCGAGGAGGTCGGTGGTGTCGATGAAGTCGGGCAACGTGACCCAGACGAAGAGGCCGCCAGCCGGGCGCGTCCACTCCGCCTGCGGTGGGAAGAACTCCGCCAGCGCGTCGAGCATCGCGTCGCGCCGGCAGCGGTGGATCTCGTTGAGCGAGTCCACGTAGTCCCGCCAGATCCCCTGGTCGAAGAAGGCCCGGACCATGAGCTGGGTGAGGGTGGAGGTGCAGAGATCCGCGGCCTGCTTGCCCAGGTTGACCTTCTCGAGCACCGGCGGCGGCGCGACGATCCACCCCAGGCGGATCCCGGGTGAGAGGATCTTGGAGAAGGTGCCGAGGTACATCACGTAGACGCCGCCGTCGAGTGCCCGGAGCGTGGGGAGCGGCGCGCCCTCGTAGCGCAGCAGCCCGTACGGGTTGTCCTCGAGGACGAGCAACTCGCGACGGTTCGCGATCTCCACGAGCTTCCGGCGCCGCTCGAGTGACATGGTCACACCGGCAGGGTTCTGGAAGCTCGGGACCGTGTAGACGAACTTCGTCCGGCGCCCGTCACGCTCGAGCTGGTCCAGGACGTCCTCCATCAGCTCGACGCGCATTCCGTCGGAGTCGACGTCGATGTGCACGACGTGGGCCTGGTAGGAGGAGAAGGTGGGGACTGCTCCCGGGTAGGTCGGGCCCTCCGCCACGATCACGTCGCCCGGGTCGATCAGCGTCTTGGTGACCAGGTCGATCACCTGCTGGCCGCCGGTGGTCACGATCATGTCGTCCAGGTCCACGGGCATGTCCTCGGCGGCCATCACCTCGGTGATGCAGACTTTGACCTCGTCGAGCCCCTCGGTGGGCCCGTACTGGAGCGCCCGCGCGCAGGACTCGGCGGCTATGCGCTGCGCCGCGGCCGCGAAGCTCTCGGGCGGGAAGCTGCCTGTCTCCGGCAGACCGCCGGCGAGCGAGATCACCTCCGGCCGCTGGGTGATGGCCATCATGTCGCGCATCGCGGAGGACTTCATCTCGCGCGTGCGCGCCGCGAACAGGCCGGCGTAGCGCTCGAGGTCGCGCTTTGTGGAGCGCGGGCGCGACATGCGTGTCCATTCGCCTCCCTCGACAGCGCCCCTTCCCCGGTCGGGGTGGTCGTCTATCGTCACGCCTCTGAGCCTACCGGGGGCGACGCGCCTCCGAAACGAGGCGGCCATCAGTCTGTTCTTCGACATCGGCCAGGGCGCCGGTCTCGCCGGTGCGAGCGGGGTGCGCCCGTATCTCCCGCCGCTCCTGGCGGGAGCGCTCGCGCGCGGGGACATCGGCCTCAACTTCTCCGGGACCTCGTACGACTTCCTCGAGAGCCGGGGCTTCCTGCTGGGCGTGTTCGCGCTGGCGGTGATCGCCTACGGGCTCGACCGCCGCGGCGGATCCGGCGCCGGCAGCCCGCGCGATCCGGCCTCGCTCCTCTTGGCCGCCGGCGCGCTGGTGCTCGGGGCGCTCCTGTTCGCCGCGAGCCTCGCGGAGGGACACCGCGAGAGCTGGCCGGGCCTCGTGGCGGGGGTGGCGTGCGCCGCGCTCGGCTACGCAGCCGTGGCGATGCTCTTCGCGCGCGCCCGGCGCCGGCTCGAGGCCGGCGGCGGTGCCCTGCTCACCCTGTACGCGGACGGGATCGCGCTCGTACTCGCCGGGGCGGCGATCGCGTTCCCGCCGCTCGGCCTCGTCGCCGTGGTCGCGTTCCTCCTCCTGCTCGTGCGCACGCGCACCGGCGGCGAGCGAAAGTACGAGGGCCTACGGGTCCTGCGGTGACGAAGAAGCTCGTCCTCGCCGTAATCGACGCCCTCAAGCCGGAGATGCTCGACCGGGCCGTGGAGCACGGGCGTGCACCCGCGCTCGCCAGGCTGATCGAGCGCGGGATCTACGTGCGCGACTGCGTCTCCACCTTCCCCTCGGTCACGCCGGTGGCCGCCGCGACGATCGCCACGGGCGTCGGCCCCGCGGAGCACCACATCCCGTCGATGAACTGGTTTCACCGCGGAGAGGGGCGCTACGTGGAGTACGGCAGCTCGTTCGAGGCCAGCAGGACGTTCGGGATCGTCCGCTCGCTCCAGGACACCGTCTACAACATGAACCTGGCGCACCTGAGCCGGACGCCGAAGACTGTCTTCGAGCACCTCCAGGACGGTGGCATCCGGACGGCGTGCACGACCTACCTGATCTACCGCGGGCGCACGCGGCACACGGCGGCCGAGGGCGGCATCTATCCCGCAATCGTCCGGGCGGCGGGAGGTCAGTTCCGCCACGCGGTGTGGGGACCGGACGAGCTCTTCTACGCCGACCTGTTCGCCTCGCGCAGGACGGACTGCCGCTCCACGCTCGGCATGCCTGGCCAGCGCGACCAGCACACCGCCTGCGTCACCGCCCACCTCGTGGAGAACGACCTGGTCGACTTCGTGCTCGTGTCGCTGCCCGACAACGACACCTACTCCCACCGGCGCGGCCAGTTCGCCCAGGTCACGTCGATCGCGTCGGCCGACCGGGCGCTCGAGCGGATCATGCACGCGGCCGGCGGTCCGGACGAGTTCCTTCGCGAGCACGCCGTGATCGTGATGTCCGACCACTCCCAGACCGCGGTGTCCGACCGGGTGAACCTGCGCGAGGCGCTGTCGTCGTGGAACGTCCTGATGCCCGACGAGGACCCCGCGACGGCCGAGATCGCGGTCTGCCCGTCTCAGCGGTCGGCGCAGGTGTACGTGCTCGATCCGGAGCGCCGGGACACGCTGATGCGGCGGCTGCTGCGCGACCTGAAGGGCGTGCAAGGACTCGATGCCATCGCCTACCGCAGGGGGGACGAGGCCGCGGTCTGGACGCCGCACGGCGAGCTGCGGTTCGCCCCGGACGGCGGGCTGGAGGACGCGCGCGGGGAGCGCCGCGGCTCTGGTCGGCGCTGCAGAGCCCCCGCACCGGCGACATCCTCATCTCCGCGGATGGCGGGTTCGAGTTCGTCGACTGGGGCGGGATCGCCCACGTGGGCGGGGGAAGCCACGGCTCGCTTCTGCGGGGTGATTCGCTCGGCGCGCTGATCATGTGCGGTCTTAAGGAGCCGCCCGGCGGCTACCCGGAACGGTGGACCATCGCGGACATAACCCCCCTCGTCCTGCGCCACTTCACGCTACCCTCGTGACCGCGATGCCCGAGGACACCGCCACGGCCCCGATCGAGGCCGCGAGAACTCCGGTGCGCCCGGCCAGGCCGCAGGCCCCGCCGCAGCGCATTCACACCCGCGTGCGCCACGGCATGCGCCGGCCGCACAACTGGTTCCAGCTCGTCAAGTTCTGCATCGTCGGCGGGTCGGGATTCGTGGTGAACGTGTCGGTGTTCTTCGTCGTCAACCACCTGATGGGCGTCCACCACATCGCGGCGGCGACGCTCGCGTTCGTGATCGCACTGTTCAACAACTTCTGGTGGAACCGGCACTGGACGTTCGGCAAGCACGGCGCCCGTGACCACCACGCGGGCTTCCAGGCGGCGCGCTTCTTCACGGTCAGCGTCGCGGCCTTCCTGTTCGCGCTCGGCATCCTCCAGCTCCTGGTCACCACCACCAGCCTGCCCGCTACGGTCGCGCAGGCGATCTCGATCATCACGGCCACGCCGCTCAACTTCGTCGGCAACAAGATGTGGACCTTCGGGTACCGCGCCGCGCGCGGCTCCTAGGACCTGTCCCAGTAGGGCGCGTGCACCCGGGGCGACCGGGGGGCGAGCGGGGCGAGGACCATCCGCGACGCCATCCCGGTCGTATCCGGGTGTGCGGGCTCTGCTGGGGCAGGTCCTTTGCTCTCCCGGCCGCACTCGCCGTCCTGGTAGCGGGCACGCTGCCTGCAGCCGCCCACGCCCAGCAGCTTCCGCAGCCGCCGTCGTACACGAAGCCGCCGCCTTTCCACCGGCTGAGCGCGAACCGTGCGATCGCGATCGCGCGGACCGACGGGAAGATCCGGAGCGAGGAGCTCCGGCGCGGGCACCTGGCCGCGTACGCCTACCTAGATGGGCCGATCAGGTGGCAGGTGAGCTTCTTCCAGGGGGGGAAGGAGCGCGCTCAGGTGATCGTCGACGACCCGTCGGGCGCGATCGTCGAGTCGTGGACCGGCTGGCAGGTGGCCTGGAAGATGGCCCGCGGCTACTCGGGACAGTTCGGGGGCAAGCTGAACGCGCCCTACGTCTGGCTGCCGCTCTGCGTGCTGTTCCTGCTCCCGTTCGTGGATCCGCGACGGCCGTTCCGGCTGCTGCACCTCGACCTCCTCGCGCTGCTCGCCTTCGGGGCGTCGCACTTCTTCTTCAACCGCGCCGACATCTCGGCGTCGGTGCCGCTGGTCTACCCGGTGCTCGTCTACCTGCTGGTCAGGATGCTCTGGGCCGGCTTCCGTGCGCGCGAAACGAGCGCTCGTGTGTTCCCGGTGATCCCGGCCGCGTGGCTGGCGCTTGCGGTGCTCTTCCTGGCCGGGTTCAGGGTGGCGCTGAACATGGCCGACTCGAGCGTGATCGACGTGGGGTACTCCGGTGTGATCGGGGCCCACCGGATCGCCACGGGGCACGGGCTCTACCACGGCCGCTTCTCGCCCGACGACGAGCACGGCGACACCTACGGCCCGGTCAACTATCTCCTCTACGTGCCGTTCGAGCGCGTGTTCGGGTTCGACGGCCACTGGGGCGACCTGCCCGCCGCGCACGCGGCGGCGATCGCGTTCGACCTGCTCACGCTGCTCGGGCTGTTCCTGCTCGGCAGGCGGATGCGAGCCGGGCCGCAGGGGTTCGAGCTAGGCGTGGCGCTCGCATTCGCGTGGGTGGCCTATCCCTACACGGACTTCGCACTCCAATCGAACTCCAACGACTCGGCCGTGGCGATGCTCGTTACCTGGGCCCTGGTGGCGCTGTCATCGGCGCCGGTGCGGGGCGCGCTGGTGGCGATGGCGGCTGCCGCGAAGTTCGCGCCGGCGGCGCTGGTGCCTCTGCTCGTGCGCGGGCGGTCGGTGAGCCGGCGATCCGTGCTCGTGGCCGCGGTCGCGGTCGTGGTGGTCACGGTGGCGGCCTTCGCGCCGTTCGTTCCCCACGGCGGCCTTCGCGCGTTGTGGGATCGCACGCTCGGGTACCAGGCCGGCCGGGAGTCGCCGTTCAGCCTGTGGGGGCAGCACTCCGGGCTGGCCGGGCTGCATGTGGCGGTGGAGGTCGCCGCGGCTGCGCTCGCGGTGCTGGTTGCCTTCGTGCCGCGCGGGCGGCGGACGACCGTCCAGGTCGCGGCGCTCGGCGCGGCCGTGCTGATCGCGCTCCAGCTCGGCGCGGTGCACTGGTTCTACCTCTACATCCCGTGGTTCGCGCCGCTGGTGTTCGTGGCGGTGCTCGGTGCGCCGCGAGCGGCGGAGGCGCCGGCGGCGGTGCGCGACCGGGCGCGTGTGCCGCTCGGGGCGCCGGCCGTGCCCGAAACGGCGCCGGGTTAGGCGATGAAGGGGGTGGGTTCGGCCCGCTGTGTTACCTAGGGGGTCTTATAGGCCCCCTAGTTCACACAGCGCCGGGTATCCCGGCGCGTTCAGCTACCCCGGCGCCTCCACCAGGATCTGCTCGACCCCCGTCGCGTGGCCGCCGGCGTCCGCCTCCACCAGGATCCCGTTCAGCCACGGGTCGTCCTCGGCGGTGTCGAACTTCACGGGCATCATCGTCCGGAAACGCTCGAGCGCCTGGTCGCGGCGCACCCCGATCACACCGCCGCGCGCGCCGGTCATCCCGACGTCCGTGACGTAGGCGGTCCCGCCGGGGAGGACCCGGGCGTCCGCGGTCGGCACGTGCGTGTGCGTCCCCAGGCACGCGGTCACCCGGCCGTCCACGTGCCAGCCCATCGCGATCTTCTCGCTCGTGGCCTCGGCGTGGAAGTCCAGCAGGACATGGTCGGCGCGGCCGCGGACCTCGGCGAGGATCGCGTCGACCTCGGCGAACGGCGTGCGCGCCGCCTGGACGAACACGATGCCGCTCAGGTTCACCACGCAGAGGCGCTGGCCCTCGCGCTCCACCACCGTGAACCCGCGCCCGGGGTTGCCCTTCGGGTAGTTGGCCGGCCGCACGATCCGGTCCTCGGTGTCCAGGAGCTCGTACACCTCGCGGTGGTGGTAGGCGTGGTTGCCGAGCGTGATGGCGTCGACGGCGAGGTCGTCCAGGAGCTCGCGGACGATCTTGGGGGTGATCCCGAGGCCGCCGGCGGCGTTCTCGCCGTTCACGACCACGAAGTCCGGCTGGTGCTGGTCGCGCAGCAACGGCAGGAGCTCTCGCAGCGCCCGCCGGCCCGGGCTGCCCACGACGTCGCCGACGAACAGGAGCTTCACGGCGCGGCATTCTCCCACCGCCACTACCGTTGCCCCGATGGCCCAGCCGAGCGCGACCGTGTCCGAGCCCGGCCGGAGCGACGCGGCGCCGGTGCTCGAGGCGCGCGACCTCGTGAAGCGGTTCGGCGACCGCGTCGCGCTGCGCAACGTGTCGATTTCAGCCCGGCCGGGTGAGCTCGTGGCGGTCATCGGCCCCAACGGCGCGGGCAAGACCACGCTGCTGTCGATCCTCGCCGGCATCCAGCGGCCCGACGGCGGCGAGGTGGGGCACGTTCCCGCGCGCATCGGCTGGGTCCCCCAGCAGCCCTCGTTCTACTCGAAGCTGACGGTGGCGGAGAACCTGCGGCTGTTCGCGCGCCTCGAGGGCTGCGCCGATGTCGCCGGCGCACTGGACCGCATGCTCGAGCAGACCGGCCTCCACGACCGCGCGGACAGCCTCGCCTCCACCCTCTCGGGCGGCAACCGGCAGCGGCTGAACATCGCGATCGGGCTGCTCGCCGAACCACCCGTCCTGCTCCTCGACGAGCCGAGCGCGGCGCTCGACCCGCGCCAGCGCGAGCGGCTCTGGGACTTCATCTTTGGCCTCTCCGCCGGCGGCACCGCCGTCGTGTACTCCACCCACAACGTGCAGGAGGCCGACCGCTACGGCCACAACGTGATCGTGCTCGCCGACGGGGAGCGCCTGTTCGCCGGCTCGCCCCGCGAGCTCGAGCGCGCCGTGGGCGAGGCAGGGGCACGCGACTTCGAGGCCGCCTTCGTGGAGTTCCTCCGCCAGCGGGGGCACTGAGGCGATCCGGATGCGCTGGCTCCTGCTCAAGGACCTGCGGATCCTTTCCCGCTCGCCGCTGCTCGTGGCGATGCTCGTGATCTACCCGATCGTGATCGCCGCGCTGGTGGGCTTCGCGGTGACCAGCGGGCCGGACAAGCCGCGCGTGGCGGTCCTCAACGAGGTGCCCGCGTCGGCGACGCAGATCAGCCTCGGCGGCGAGAGCGTGAACGTCTCGAAGGAGGCGAAGCCGCTCTTCGACGCCATCCATCCCGTGTACGTACACAGCCGGCAGGAGGCCATCGACAAGGTGAAGAGCGGGGACGTGCTCGGGGCGCTGATACTGCCGCCCGACCTCACCCGGCGGCTCGAGGCCGCCACCGCAGGGGGCGGGCAGCCCCCGAGCGTGGAGGTCCTCTTCAACGCGGAGGACCCCGCCAAGCTCCGCTTCGTCGAGAACACGATCAAGGCCCGCGTCCAGGACGCCAACTCCGCGCTGGCGAAGAAGTTCACCCAGGTCGCTGCGAGCTACATCCATCTGCTCGCGACCGGTGGGCGCTTCTCGTTCTTCGGCCAGACCTTCGACGTGCTCGGACTCCAGCGGGCCGAGCAGATCCTGCACGGCCTGGGCGGCAAGGTCCCGAAGGGCTCGGCGGCGAGCATGCAGCTGGCCCAGGTCACCCAGTTCGCGCACCTCGCGCGCCAGAACCTGGGGCTGGCGAACAGCGTGCTCGACGCCGTGATCGCGGCCACCGTCACGCTGATGTTCGTCACGGTCCTGCTCGCGGCCGGCGCCCTTGCCCTCGAGCGGGAGCAGAACGCCTTCCTCCGCGTGGTGCGCGGGCTCGTTTCCCGCACCGGACTGCTCGCGGAGAAGGTCGCCCTCGCCGCGCTCTGCTCGCTGGTCGTGGGCCTCCTGCTCCTGGCCGGGCTCTCGGTCTTCGTCACGCTGCCGTGGAGCCGGTTCGCGCTCTGGGTGGCCGCGCTCGGCCTCGGCGCGCTCGGCTTCGGCGCGCTCGGCGTCGCCATGGGCGCGCTTGCGCGCGAGGTGCGGGCGGCGTCACTGATGGCGTTCATGGCGTCGCTCCCGATCGCGGTGCTCGGGCTTGTCCCCTCCGGCGCGGTGTCGTCCTGGCTCTACGACGTGGTCCGCGGCGTCTCCGCCGCCTTCCCGTTCAAGCCCACCCTGGAGGCGCTCAAGTCGGCACTCAGCCATTCGGGCGGCGTCGCCGGGCCACTGCTCCACATGGCCATCCTCACCGCCGTCTTCACGCTTCTCGCTCGGCTGGCGCTCCGGCGCTTCGCCGTAGACTGACCTGCATGGCATTTCCGGCCACGCGCATGCGGCGGCTGCGCCGCACGGGGCTCCTGCGCGGGATGGTGCGCGAGACCGAGCTCACGCCGGCGCACCTCGTCCAACCGCTCTTCGTGGAGCTGGGGACCGACAGCCGGACGCCGATCGAGGCGATGCCGGGCGTGGACCGCCTCTCGATCTCTCACGCCGTGGAGGAGGCGTCCGCCGCCCAGGACCTCGGCATCCCCGCGGTGCTCCTCTTCGGGATCCCCGCGCACAAGGACGAGCAGGCGTCTGGGGCGTACGACGAGGAGGGCGTCGTCCAGCTCGCCACGCGTGCGATCAAGGAGGCGCTGCCCGAGCTGGTTGTGATCACCGACGTGTGCCTCTGCGAGTACACGTCGCACGGCCACTGCGGCGTGGTTCGCCCCGACGGCCAGGTGGACAACGACATGACGGTCGAGCTCCTGGCGAAGACCGCGATCTCGCAGGCCGAGGCCGGCGCGGACGCCGTCGCTCCGAGCGACATGATGGACGGGCGGGTCGGCGCGCTGCGCACGCAGCTCGACGCCGAGGGCCATTCCGAGACCCCGATCATCGCCTACTCCGCGAAGTTCGCCTCCGCCTTCTACGGCCCGTTCCGCGAGGCGGCCGATTCGACGCCCGCGTTCGGCGATCGCCGCTCCTACCAGATGGACTCCGCCAACGCCGACGAGGCCGTGCGCGAGGCGCTCCTCGACGTGGAGGAGGGCGCCGACGTGGTGATGGTCAAGCCGGCGCTCCCCTACCTCGACGTGGTCCGGCGCGTGAAGGAGGCCACTCGCGTTCCCGTGGCCGCCTACAACGTGAGCGGCGAGTACGCGATGGTCAAGGCCGCCGCCGCGGCCGGCTTCATCGACGAGCGAGCCGCGGTCCTGGAGGCGCTCACCGGCATCCGCCGGGCGGGCGCGGACATCGTCATCACCTACCACGCACAGGACGTGGCCGGATGGCTGGGCTGACCCGCGCGCGCCCCAAGGTCCGAAGCCGGACGGGGGGCGCCGCCGTGCCGCTGGACGACCTGGACAAGCGGCTCCTGAACCTCCTCCAGGGCAGCTTCCCGCTCGAGCCGCGGCCGTTCGCCGCCGTCGCCGCGGCTGCCGGTGTGCCCGAGGACGAGGTCCTCGCGCGCTCGAGGAGCCTGATCGACGACCGCATCATCCGCCAGATCACGCCGATCTTCGACACCCGCGCGCTCGGGTACACATCGATGCTGGTCGCCGCGAAGGTCGACCCCGACAACCCGCACCGAGCCGCGGCCGTCATCAACGCGCGCCGTCGAGTCCGACTCGTGGCTCGGGCTGGAGGGCAGCCTCGAGGTGCTCGCGGAGGAGGCCGGCGCGGCCTCGGTGCGCCAACTGCCCACGCTGAGGCTCTTCAAGATCCGCATGGACCTGGAGATGGAGGGCGACACCAGCGCGCTCACCCAGGCCGCGGCCGAGGCGCCCGCCGAGACCGAGCCGCAGCCCTACGACGACCTCGACGTCGCTGTGATCCGCGCCCTTCAGGGCGACATGCCGGTCGTGCCCGAGCCCTACGCGCCGGCCGCGGAGGCGCTCGGGATGCCCCAGGGGCGCTTCCTCGACCATCTCCAGGGCATGCGCGAGCGGCGGCTGCTGAGGCGCGTCGCCGCGATCCTCTACCACCGCCGCGCGGGGTTCTCCGCCAACGGGATGGGTGTGTGGAAGGTCCCGGAGGAGCGCATCCCGGAGCTCGGGCCGAGGATGGCCGCCGTGCGGGGGATCTCGCACTGCTACCAGCGGCCCACGTACGAGGACTGGCCGTACTCCGTCTTCACCATGGCTCACGGCCGCTCCAAGGACGAATGCGACGCCATCCTCGACTCGATCGCCGTGGACACCGGGATCGAGGAGCGCTCCACGCTGTACTCCTCCACCGAGTTCAAGAAGATCCGGCTCCTGTACTTCACGGACGACTTCAAGCGGTGGGAGAGCGAACGCCTCTAACGGCGAGCCGGTCGGCCGAGCTGTGGCGCTCCGCCGTACGGCTGATCCCAGGCGGGGTCAACTCGCCGGTGCGGGCGATGAACGCAATCGGGCGCGAGCCGATCTTCGTGGAGCGCGGGGAGGGCGCCGAGCTCGTGGACGTCGACGGCAACCGCTACGTGGACTGGGTCATGTCCTGGGGCCCCCTGATCGCGGGGCACGCCCATCCGGACGTGATCGCGGCGGTGACCGAGGCCGCCGCTCGCGGCACGAGCTACGGCGCGCCGACCCCCGGCGAGGTGGAGCTCGCGGGGGAGGTGACCCGCCGCGTGCCGAGCGCCGAGATGGTCCGCATGACCTCATCGGGCACCGAGGCGGCGATGAGCGCCCTGCGCCTCGCGCGCGCGGCGACGGGCCGCGACGCGGTGGTGAAGTTCGCGGGCGCCTACCACGGGCACGTGGACGGCCTTCTCGCCGAGGCCGGGTCGGGGCTGGCGACCCAGGGGATCCCGGCCAGCCCGGGGGTCACGGCGGCGCAGGCGGCGGACACGATCGTGGTGCCGTGGAACGACCGTGACGCCGTGGCGGCCGCGCTCCGCGCGCGGCCGGTAGCCGCGTTGATATGCGAGCCCTTCCCCGCCAACATGGGGCTCGTCAAGCCCGAGCCCGGGTTTCTCTCCTTCCTCCGTGAGGTGGCCAGCGAGGCGGGGGCGTTGCTCATCTTCGACGAGGTGATCACCGGCTTCAGGGTGTCTCCCGGCGGCGTGCAGCAGCCGGCTGGCGTCACGCCGGACCTGACGATCCTCGGCAAGGTGCTCGGCGGCGGGCTGCCGGCCGCCGCGTACGCGGGGCCGGCGGAGCTCATGGAGCAGGTGGCGCCCGCGGGCGACGTCTATCAGGCTGGGACGCTGTCCGGCAACCCGCTCGCCATGGCCGCGGGGCTCGCCACGCTCCGCATGCTCGACCCGGCCGCGTATGAGCGCCTTGGCCGGACCAGCGAGCAACTCGCCGAGGGCCTCGGGCGGGCTGCGGCGGACGCCGGGGTTCCCGCCACGGTTCAATCGACCACCGGGCTCCTCACTCTGTTCTTCTCCTCCGACCCGGTGCACGACCTGGATGGCGCGAAAGCCTGCGACCTCGACGCCCACGCCGCCTTCTGCCGCGCCATGCTGGATCGTGGCGTGTACCCGCCTCCGTCCCAGTTCGAGGCCTGGTTCCCCTCGCTGGCGCACGAGGACGCGCACGTGGAGCGCACGGTCGAGGCCGCGCGGGAGGCGTTCGCGGAGCTGTGAGCGCGCTGGCCGACGTCGCCGCCGAGGCGGATGAGGCGCTGCGGCCGTACGCGGAACCCGAGCCGGGCACCGGCGAGTTCGAGCAGCGGGTGCCCGACCCGGTCCGGGCCTTCGTGATCGAGGCGGTCCGGGAGGCCTACCTCCTCCACTACCACGAGCCGCGCGCCTTCGGCGGCATGGACGCAGACATGCGTCTCCTGGCGGGGGACGCGCTGTATGCGCTGGGACTGGCCCGGCTCGCGGAGGCCGGCGACCTGCCCGCCGTGGCCGAGCTGGCGGACCTCATATCGCAGTGCGCGCGGGTGGAGCTGGAGGGTCGGCGCGACCAGGTGGATGGGCTCTGGGAAGGGAGTGTGAGGGCCCTCACTCAGGGGCTGCCGGAGGCACCGAACCGGTAGAGTCAGTTCGGCTGGCGAGTGGCCTCATTCCGCTTTCCCATCCTTGGCAGACCCATCGAAGAGACCCCATAGGAAGCAGTCCCCGTACACCGTCGACCGCGGGATACCGGGCGCCTATGCGGGCGAGACGGTCACCCGCCGACGACTCTTCACGGGCGGCGCGCTGGCGGCGGGGGGGATCGCGTCGGCCGCCTTCGGGCTGCCCGCGCTGGGCTTCGCACTGGGGCCCCTGTTCGAGCGGAGCGAGGCGCCGAACTTCCAGGACGTCGGGCCGGAGTCCGACTTCAACCCGGAGACCTACGTGGCCAAGGTGATCACGATCGATCCCTACGTGGGCGAGCCCGGGAAGACCACGGTCTACGTCCGCAGGTTCGACCCCACTCGCGATACCGACAAGCTCCACCAGCCGTACGTGGCGATCTCGAACCGCTGCATGCACCTGGGCTGCCCGGTGCGCTACGTGTCGGCGTCCGAGCGCTTCATCTGCCCCTGCCACGGCGGCGTGTACGAGTTCGACGGGAAGGTGGCCGGCGGTCCACCGGTGCGTCCGCTCGACCGCTTCGACACCAAGGTCGTGGCCGGGCGCGTGAAGGTGGGGCCGCGCTTCTCGCTCGACTCGCACCTGCACCGCCACAAGGTCCGCGACCCGTCGAACCACCTCGACGGGCTGTGGCAGTACATCTATCCCTCGAGGCCCACGACATGAGACTGCTCCCGGGACCACTTCGCCGCCGCCGCGAGCCCGCCCCAGCACCGACCGATGGCCGCCCCGACGGCGACCTACGCAAGGGCCATGAGGCGGTCGCCCTCGAGCACGAGCGGGAGGCCGCGCGCGAGCGCCGCCGCGAGGCCATCGCCGACGTCCCGATCGCGGTCGTCGGCTGGCTCGACGAGCGCACAGGCGCCGGCCCGTTCCTGCGCGGATTCCTCTACCGCAAGGTGCCGAAGGGGACCAACTGGTTCTACACGCTCGGCTCGGCCACGATGTTCGCGTTCATCTCGCAGGCCGTGACCGGCGTGTTCCTGGCGATGTATTACCGGCCGTCGGCCACGCAGGCGTACGAGTCGATCCAGCACATCCAGAACGACGTCTTCCTCGGGCAGCTCGTGCGCGGCATGCACAAGTGGGGCGCCAGCGTGATGATGGTCCTGATCTTCCTGCATATGGGCAGGACCTTCTTCTTCGGCGCCTACAAGTACCCGCGCGAGCTCAACTGGATCATCGGCGTGGTGCTGATCATCCTCACGATGGTCATGGGGTTGACCGGCTACCTGCTCCCGTTCGACCAGCGCTCGTTCTGGGCCACCGTCGT
>VAWV01000092.1 GCA_005883295.1 Actinomycetota bacterium | reverse complement strand
AAGGAGCACCAGCAGAGCTCGGGCGGCGGAGGAGGCGGCACGCCCTAGACGGGCAGGTCATACGGCGGCTCGCACTCCCCTCGCGAGCCTGTATGCGGAGCGAGGCAAGGGGCCCTTCGGGGCCCCTTCTCCGTTCCAGCGGTCCTCACGCCCGCATGTAGGATGCGCCAATGCGCTACGTGGTGACCGGCGGCTCCGGCTACATCGGGAGCCGTCTCATCGAGCGGATGGTCGAGAGCGACGACACCGAGCGCATCGTGATCGCCGACGTCCGGCCGCCGCGATCGTTCCACCCCAAGGTCTCGTTCTCGAAGCTCGACGTCCGTGACAGGGCGGGGGTGCGGGAGCTGCTCGAGCGCGAGCGCCCCGACGCGCTCGTGCACCTGGCCTTCGTGCTCAACCCGATGCACGACGAGAACACCATGTACGACATCGACGTCGGAGGCACCCACAACGTCCTCGAGGCGGCTTCCGCCACCGGGGTGGGCCAGGTGCTCGTCACCTCGTCCGCCACCGCGTACGGCGCCTTCCCGGACAATCCGGTGCCGATCCACGAGGACCAGCCCGTCCGGGGCGTCCCGGACTTCGAGTACGCGCGCGACAAGACGGAGTGCGACCGGCTGTGCCAGTTGTGGGCGCTCCGGCACCCGGACCGGGTGATGACGATCGTGCGACCGTGCATCGTCTTCGGACCGAACGTCGACAACTACATCCTGCGGGCCTGGACCAAGCAGCCGTTCTTCGCCGACCTCGGCGGGCCCGACCAGCCGGTGCAGTACGTCCACGAGGACGACGTGGTGGCCGCGCTGATCGCCCTGCTGGAGGGTCGACACGCGGGCGCGTTCAACCTGGCCGGCGACGGCACGATGACCTGGCGCGAGTGCGCCGAGCTCATCGGCACCCGCACCCGGCGGGTCCCGAAGAAGCTCTTCTGGCGCTTCGGCCGGCTGATGTGGAGGCTCCACGCCGCGGAGACGCCGCCGGGCAACCTGCACTTCATCATCCACCCATGGGTGGTCTCGACGGACAAGCTCAAGGCGACCGGATGGACGCCCCGCTACACCAGCCGCGAGACCTTCGAGATCACGATGCGGACGCAGGGCAAGCTCCCACCGTCCGACACTCCTGCGGAGCCGCCGCAGGTGGCCGCACCCGTGGGCGCCTGAGCGCCTGAGCGCTATTCTCGGCCGCCGCCCGGGCGGTTAGCTCAGTTGGCTAGAGCGCCGGCTCGACAAGCCGGAGGTCACTGGTTCGAGCCCAGTACCGCCCATCGCGCTCAACAGCACATGTAGTCCGCCGCCGCCCCGGCGACGCCGCCCCGAGCACCGAATCCGGATCCGTTGCCGCCTGCGCCTCCGGCCCCGCCGGTGCCGTGGCTGACGGTGGTGCCGGGCGTTGCGGCCGCGGTGAGGCCGAAGATGGCGACGCTCGGCCCGCCGGCGCCGCCCCCGCCATCGCCTCCACGCCCGCCCACGCCGCCGAGCCCGCCGTCGCCACCAGCGCTGGCGGATCCTGACGGGTCACTGAAGCCCAGAGTTCCTCCAGCACCGGCGCCGCCGAGACCGCCCCAAGTGCCACCACCGCCGCCGCCGCCGGCGCCGCCGTCCGAGGCGGTCACCGTCGAGTCCTGGACGATGGCGCCCGCGGACCCGACGAGGAAGATGCCGAATGAACCGCCGCCTCCCTGGCCGCCCTCTCCTCCGTTACCGCCCTCGCCGCCACCACCGCCACCGCCGCCGCCCCCGCCGTGGTTGGTCGTGCAGAGGGTGCAGCTCTCCGAGCCGCCACCCCCGCCACCGCCACCGCCGTGGCCGGCGCTCCCGTCCAGTCCGCGGCCGCCGGGGGTGCTCTCCCAAAACGCCTGACCGGAACCCACGTTGGCCGACGTTCCGCCGGCCCCGTTCGCGCCAAAGTGCCCGGAGTCGGCCGTGTAGCCCTTGCCACCGGACTTGTGCGTCGAGTTGCCGGCCCCGCCCGGCCCACCGAGACCGCCCTCGAAGCCCCAGGAGTCCGGAAACAACAGTTGTCCCTGGGCCCCGTCCCCACCCTTCGTCTCGTTGCCGCCGCGGCCCCCGTCTCCCCCCGGGTGGCCGTCTGGGCCTCCGGTGTGGATGTGGCCAACCACGTCACCGGCCCCGCCGGCACCGCCTCGGCCACCCCCTTCATTCAAGCCGGACTTTCCGTCCTGCCCATTCCTCGCGGTTACCCCGTTCTTGCCGGCGGCGCCGGCCTTCCCGGCCCCCGCCTGAATAGTCACGCGCTGCAGTCGAAGCCCCGCGCTGTTGATCCCCCGGAGGCCAAAGGAGGCCCGTCCCGGGAGCGTGGGGGTGGACGGGGACAGCGTGAAGAGCTGGAGGCTGGTCGGGGCGGTGACGTCCTGTGCGACTGCCGCCTCTGTGATGCCGACGGGCGAGCTGGCGGTGTCGCCTGCGATCCGCGTCACGTTCGCGAGGGCACGCTTCCACGCCGTGTCATAGCCGCCGTAGACACCAACGCCGTTGGCGACATTGAGCGCTTCGCTGTAGGTGCCGAGCGTGGCGTAGACGTCCTTTTGCTGGGCGGCGGCCGCAGCTACAGCTCCGGCGAGCGTGCGCTTCGGCTGCGCTGGCGTCCCCGGTGCGCCGTCGTCGCCGATCGGCGAGACGAAGATTGCGTGTTGGACGTCACCGTCGACCCCGTCGCAGTTCGAGTCGACGAGGTTGAGGTCGGGCGTGTCCGGCGCGCCGGGATGAATCGCGGGGTTGTTGTCGTCGCAGTCGGCCGGTGGTAGCCAACCGTCGCAGTCGGTGTCGCCGGCCGTGCAGGCGAGCTTGCCGGGAGCTTGCGATGGGCGGCAGTTGTTGACCTCGCTCTTCTCGGTGACCTTGTGCGTCGCGTCGGCGCAGGCGATCAGGAAGTAGGTGCCAGGCTTCGTGCCCTTGGGAGCGACGACGCGTGTCCGGACCGTCTGGTGCTTGCCGGCGCCGAGCGCTGCGACGTTGACGGCCCCGGCGAGGACGTCGCTGCGACCCGGCTTCTTATCGCTCGAGAGGTAGAAGCGGGTCGTGGTCGCCGCGGCGGGGCGTCCGCCGATGTTCTCGACCTCCGTGCTGGCCATGAAGCCACTGGCGAGGGACGCCGGTGGGTTCGAGACCTTCGCGACGACGAGGTCCGGCGGCGGCTTGTGCTTGTGAGCCGCCGCGGGCACCGCTGCCGTGACCGTCGCCGCAAGCAGGCCTGCGCCGACGCCTACCAGGCGTGAATGCTTATGTCGCCAGAGCGTGGAGACCCAAGACAGCACCGCGAGTCCTGTGGTTGGTTGGGTCCCTCCCCGCCACGACGGTACACCTGGCCGCCTGAGCGCGCAACCCTGGTTCGCCGGATCAGAGCGTGAACCCGACCTAGGGCGGGCGGCCATCCCTAACCTTTGGTGCCGTGAGGTGGGGGCGCCGGATCTTGGTTGCATTCGTCGCCGGCCTCGTCATGGCCGCGCCCGCTTACTGCGCGTCGCGGCTGCCGGGCGCCGCTCCGTACGGGCTCGTCGCCTCCAATGTCAACTTCCTGCCGGGCGCGACCCCGGCCACGCGGACGGCCAACTACCGGCGGCTCTTCGCGGGCGGGGTGAGGGCCGTTCGGATGGACATCGGATGGACCCAGGTCGAGCCGCCGGGACCGCCTCTGCACGACTACCGCTTCGCCGACCGCGACCGCGAGGTGGCCGCCGCTCGCGCGGCCGGGCTCCAGGTCTACGGGATCCTCGCCTACGGGCATCCCGATTACTCGTCGCGCGGAGCGGTCGTCCAGCAGAGCCCGCTGGCGGGTGGCGTCCCGCCCTTTGCCGTGGGCAGCGCCCAGTACTACCCGCCGGACGATCCGGCGGCGTTCGCCGCCTACGCCCGGGCCACTGCCGCGCACTATGGCCGCCGCGTCATGGCCTGGGAGATCTGGAACGAGGAGAACGAGGGCTGGCGATTCTGGCCCCCACGGGAGGACCCGGCCGCGTACGGGCGGCTCCTGTGCGCCGCACACGACGCGGTCAAGGCCGCGAACCCGCGGGCCCTCGTGGTCTTCGGCGGCGTCTTCTACCCGGCCCTCGCGGGACTGCCCGGGACCTCCGGTCCGGACTTCGTCCAGCAGGTGCTGAGCGCACTGCCCGGCGTGGGGCGCTGCTTCGATGCCCTGGCCTACCACCCCTACCCGTATCCATTCACGGCACCTGAGCTCGACGTGCCCGTGCGCGGGTCCGTGCTGGCCGCCGCGGACCACATGCGCGCGCTGCTGCGCCGTAACGGACTGGGCCGGAAGCCCCTCTGGGTGACCGAGGTCGGCTGGCCCACGAGCGACCGCGCGTACGGCGTGAGCGAGGAGAAGCAGGCCGAGTACCTGGCGCGCACCCTCGCGGCGAGCTTCGCGCAACATCTGCCCGTGGTGACCTGGTACACGTACGGCGACGAGAGCGACCCCACGCGCGCGAACCAGGAGGCGGCGTTCGGCCTCTTCCGCGCCGATGGCACTCCGAAGCCCGCCTACCGGGCGCTCTCGACCTTCACGCGGGTCTTCAAGGGCACCCAATTCGCGGCCGATCGGTCGCGCGCGCTTGGACTGCCCGCGGGCGCCCTTCTGACCGGCGGTCGCGGGTTCGCGCTCGAGTACGCGCGACGCGGGGCGCGGGTCTGGGCGCTGTGGTACGCGAGCGAGACGGCGTTCGACGCGCAGGGACCGGTCGCGCAGGAAAGCGGCCAGGGGAGGACGCTGACGGTCAGGGTGCCGGTCTCGCGAGGTCGCGTTGCGGCGTTCGACTACCTGGGCCGCCCGAGGCCCGTGAGGCGCAGGGCCGGCAGGGTGACGCTGGCTCTCGGCCCCGCGCCCGTCTACCTGGTGTCCGACAGCCCTTAACTGCGCTCGCCTCGCTGCCGATGAATACGGCGATGAGCGAGCACGCCGTGACGCCGACCATGCCCGAGGCGGTCGCCGAGGAGGAGTTCCGTCCCACGCTGCGCGAGCGGCTCGGCATCGCCACCTTCGTGGTCGCCGCGGTGGTGGCCACCGTCGCCTGGATCGGCTTCCTCGCCTGGGGCGCGGTGCAGCTGTTCAAGCACGTCTAGCCGCACGCCGCCCACTCGCGTTCGCGCCGGCCGCTGGAGTACCGTTTCCCCGCGATGACCAGCGGCTTTCCGCGCATGGTGGCGCTCGGCTACGGCAAGTTCGTCCGGGCCGACCGGGTGTACGCGGTCGTCCCGATCGAGGCCGGGGAGCGCGGCGATGGCAGGCGCACATACGTCCACGTGGAGGGCATGGGCGAGCCGATGGTCGCCTCGCGCTCCGAGCGGGCCATCCTTGCT
>VAWV01000091.1 GCA_005883295.1 Actinomycetota bacterium | reverse complement strand
GTCGCTCAGGCGCCACGTGGTGGTGCCGAAGGCGTGCAGACCGGTCTTCGGGATCGTGATCCCGGTCTCACCGGCAGAGTCGAAGACCTCCTCGATCCGCCGGTCCGCGCCACTCAGGCCGAACCGCATCGCCATGTGGTCGTACAGCTGCCGCGCCGCGCGGTTGTCGGAGTCCCGGATGGTCTGCTCGATCTCGTTCCGGTCGAGTGCGGTCAGCACGCGCGAGCCGTCTCGCACTCCATTCGCGTCCGCCCTCCACTTCAGGTAGGCGACGACGAGCGGCACCTTGATCACGCTCCACGTCCGGCCCGACTGGAGCGGGCCGTACGCGTAGGCCGGCCCACCCTCCACGGGCTGGACGTACACACCGAGCTGACCGTTCTTCTCGATCTGCGAGATCCTCAGCTCGCGCGTGAGCTCCGCGCGCGTGTCGGACGTCAGCCGGACGCGCGGCACGAGCGCGGCGCGGCGCTTCGCGTCGGCGGCGGCGCGAGTGCCGTCGACAGACGAGCCGCCGCGCAGGACGAGACCCACAGCGATGACGCCGATCAGGCCGAGGAGCAAAGCGAGGCGCAAGCGCGGAGCGATCAACTCAGATAGACGCACGACTCGGCGGCGAGCCGTCCCCCGTCTCCCGCGCAGTGTACGGATCCGGATATCGGGCGGCGACGCAGTGGGCATGCACGCGTTCGTTGACAGCCGCGACTGCCTGCTCTAGCTTCGCGCCCGCCTAAGCAGGAGGCGCGAAGCCGCGGACTCGACAAGCCCGACCTACTCAGTTCTCCACCGCCGAACTGCGCGGCGCCGCTGGATGCATGCCCAGCGGCTCAAGCTGCGGCCGCTGTGGCGGCAGGCGCGTCCGTTCGTGGTCATCGCACTCGCGATCGTCGTTGTGGTCCTCGGGACGATCGGCTTCCACAGGCCGCATATCAGGAACCCGGGCGAGACGGTCTTCGACTCCTTCTACCGGGCGCTCACCCTGTTCGGCCTCGGGGGCGTCGTCAGTGGGAAGGTCCCCACGGAGCTGCAGATAGCGCGCATCCTCGGGCCGATCATCACCGGCTACGCGGCGATCCAGGGGCTCCTCGCCCTCTCGCGGGAGCAGGCGCAGCTCGTGTGGTTCCGGCTCTTCCTTCGCAGGCATGTGATCGTGGCCGGTCTCGGGTCGATCGGCTTCCGCCTCGCCAGGTCCCTCAACGACGCCGGCTTCCACGTGATCGCGATCGAGAAGGACCCGGCGAACCCGGCCATCGCCGGCTGCCGCGAGCGCGGCATCGGCGTCGTGACCGCGGACGCCACAGATCCCGCGGTTCTCCGCAACACCCGCTGCGACCGCGCCGACCTCCTGGTCGTCACCACGGGCGACGACGGAGTGAACATGGACGTGGCCACGGCCGCGACGAGGGTTACCGCGGGGCGGCGGACCGGCGTGCTCACGGCCCTCATCCACATCAACGACGCTGCGCTCTGGCGCACGCTCACCGCGGAGGAGCTCGGCGTGGCGCGCTCGGCGCCCATCCGGCTCGAGTTCTTCAACGTGTTCGCCGCCGCGGCCTACATGCTGGTCGAGCGCTTCCCGCCCTTCCAGCGCACCGAGCCGGTCGGAGGACGCCACACCTGCGTAGTCGTCGGCTTCGACGGCGTGGCGGAGAGCCTCGTGCTGGGCACCGCCCGTCTGTGGCATAGCGTCGACCGGCACCCCGACGCGGGCCTGCGCATCGCGTTGCGCAGCCCCACCGCCAGCTCGGATCGGGACCGGCTGCTCATGCGCCACCCGGAGCTGGGATCGATCTGCACGATCGACGCGCGCGAGGTGGGATCCGATGCCGAGTTCGCGCGTGGCGATCTCGGCCTGGCTGGAGAGGACGCCTTGCCGGTGAGCAGCGCTTACGTGTGCATGGCCGACGAGGCGGACGGGCTCGCCGTGGCGATGGCGCTTCGGCGCCGGCAAGAGACCCGGCACGCGCCGATAGTCGTCACCGTGGCGGACGGCGGCGCCGGGGTTGCGAGTGCGGTGCGCGACGGCAGCGGGATCCTCGAGGACATCGATGCGTTCGGGGTGCTCAGCGGCGCGCTCAAGCCCGATCTCCTCCTGCGCGGCACCAATGAGCTTCTCGCGCGCGCGAAGCACGACGAGTACCTCTCCCACGAGCTGGCAAAGGGCGTGCCGCCGGGCCCCCCTTCGGTCGTGCCGTGGGACGAGCTGTCGGAAGACCTCAAGGAGGCGAACCGGAGGTTCGCCGACGGCATCGGGGCCAAGCTCCAGGCCGCGGGCTGTGCGCTCGTGCCCGCGCCGCTGACCGGGTCCGACGGCGCCGGCTTTGCCGACGCGGACATCGAGCAGCTCGCGCGGATGGAGCACGACCGCTGGATGCGCGACAAGATCCGTGACGGCTGGCGCTACGGGCCCAAGCGCGACGACGCCGCGAGGATCCATCCGCTCCTCGTCCCCTGGGAGGAGCTACCGGAATCCGAGCGCGACAAGGATCGAAACCCGATGCGCGAGCTGCCCCAGATGCTCGCCCGGGTGGGCCTGGAGGTCCAGCGCGCGCCGGTGCAGGCCCCCGCAGCCCCCGCGTCCGGCGACGGATCTGGCTCGATTAGGGGTTGATGCCGGGCTGTCCGCCCGGTCGCACGCACTTCGAGAAGTTGGCCGACCTGAAGCCGACCACGAACGCGTTCACACTCGCGCTCGAGCTGTCCGGGAACCCCGCTGCAAGCTTGTCGATGTCCCCTGTGTCGAACCGATCCTGCAGGGTTGACATGTAGAGGCCACTGAGGCACAGAGCCGAGTCGGTCACGGCCGCCTGGTCGGCGCCCGACTTGTTCACACCGATGATCGTCAGCACGTGGAAGCCGAAGGACACCGCAACATCGGCAGCCACGACGGGGTCGCCGTACTTGGGATCCTGATCGATCGTGTTGAGCGTCTGCACCGGAAGGCTCACCGAGTGATCCGCGTCGCAGTACTCGGACACGTACTTGTAGTCGGGCGTGATCGTGCTGCCGCAGCCGTTCTGTATCGGAGCGGTGACGATGTTCACATTCGCCGGGGTGAACTGCACCCCGGCCTGGGTGAACTGGCTCTGCCACCAGCCGCCGGTGTCGTTGGCGAAGACCGCGAGCTTCTGCTCGACGCTGAGGCCCTCGACTCCCCTGAGCCGCGCGGACTTCCCGTGATGCAGCTTCTTGGGCTTCGGCAGAGCCGCGAGCGTCTTGATGCCGGGCTTCTTCGTCGCGGTCGCCGGCTGCGGCCTCGAGGGCGCCTTGAACTGCTTGACCTTCTTCCCCGACGGGGTGGTAGTGCCGGTGCTCGCGGTCTTGTGCTTCTTGCCGCCACATCCGGCCACGGCAAGGGCCGCGACGAGGACCAGGACCATCCCCCACAGTTTCACGGCGCGCACCCTACACCGAGTCGCGTCAGCAGGCCAGACCGAAATTCTCCTGCTGCCAGAGCGGCGAGACCGGTCCATCGGTCTCGTACGGCACGAATCCGACCGGTCCGCGCCGCAGGTGGCGCCCCGCCTGTCCGAGATGGCCCTGCCAGCAGCCCCAGGTTGTGTGCGCCAGGTCCACCAGCGGCGTGGACGCGTACGTGAACCCGAAGTTCAGGCCCCTTATGCACACCACGTAGTCGTTCACCACCTCGTAGGTCCGGCCGCGGCGCTGGATGCCGCAGCGCGGGTAGGTGGCGTGGCTGCCGAAGGCCGCGTACACGACCGGATGGTCGCCCTGCCACTGCATCCGCCGCGAGTGCCACGGAAACGCGATCCCCTCGTCGCCGTGGCGCGCCATCCACAGGTAGCGCGGTCGCTTGGTGCGCGGGTCGAGCATGACCGCCACGTGCTCGAGGTCGCCCTGGTGGTAGTCGGAGTTGCCGATCGTCGCCCGGATCGGGTTGACGAGCGTCTGGAGCGGTGCCTTGACCGTCGGCAGGTAGTTGAGCGGGTAGTAGAACCAGTACTGGAGGCTGATCAGACCGTTCGGGACGCCGCGGTAGGCGTGGTCAGGCGGATGCGGCTGGTAGAAGAAGTAGAACTGCACCGTGGCGAACGGATCGAGCTCGGTGGCGCGGTTGCCGAAGTCGGCGATCGCATCGAGCGGCACGCCGAGCGTCCGCGCCGCTGAGACGAACTGGTCATGCACACTGTTCACCGCGGCCGGGAACTGCAGGTAGTCGTCGGGGGAACCGCCGGTCAGGTCAGCCGGACTGGGCGGCTCGCGCCGGCAGTGCCCGCCCTGGTACAGACAGGTGCGCCGCCTGCCCCAGCGGAAGCGGAGCGTGTCGAGCACCGAGACCGGCCAGAAGCGGTCGGCGGCGCTCGTCACCAGCGTCGGCTCGTAGCGGAGCGCCAGCCCTGTCAGCGCGGGCGTGTCGGTCTGCTGGATCGGCGGCTCCACCGGGAGCAGCGGTCGCCGGAGCGAGAGTCCCTGCGACGGCTGGGCCGTGATGAGGTCGTCCGGCTTTAGGAAGCGTCCCCCTCCCACCGTCGGCTCGATCGCCCAGAAGGCGACCCCGCCGACGACGAGGCCGAGCACGACGATCGCCGCGAGCAGCTTCTTCATATGGCATTAGTCTGCCGCCCGCATGCGCCCGGTGAAGTTCGTCTCGGTCCTCTTGGCCGTCCTCGCCGCGCTCGGCGCGTCCGGATGCGGCGGAGGCGCGAAGAGGGCCGCCTCCCCATCGCGCATCGCTGCTCACCGCGTAGCCACCGGCACGTTCGGATCCGCGCCCCAGGAGCGTGCGGCCGGCCCGAGCCCCGACTACCACCCCACGGGGCCGATCATCGCCGACGATGGGTTCCGGCCCGCACACGACGGCTTCACCTTCCCGAACTACGGTGGAGAGGCGGGGGCGGTGGACCTCACGCCCGGCGCGCTGGAGGAGATCTACGGCCCAGGTGTCTGCGCCAGCGGAGTGGGATCCAGCTGCCTGCTGACGCCGGTCGCGCAGTCCGAGCTCGAGCAGCTCAACGGCTTCATGACCGGTGGGCACTGCTACGGGTTCTCGGTGATGGCGCTTCGGTTCTTCAAGCGCATCGCGGATCCGAGCATCTTCGGGGCGCCCGCGGTCCCGGCGTTGAACATCCAGTACAACAACGCCCTCCAGACTGCGATCGCCGAGGCGTTCATCAGTCAGGCCTTCGACCCGGTCATCGCCGCGCGCATCACAGCGGCGCCCAACCAGCTCCTGGACGCGCTCATCGCGGCCCTCCGCACCAGGCAGGAGGTCTACACGATGGGCATCTACAAGGACGCGACCAAGCAGGTCGGCCACGCGATCACGCCGTACGCCGTGGAGGACAAGGGCGGCGGGCGGTTCGCGGCCCTCACCTACGACAACAACCACCCGCTCATCACTCGCGCGGTCATGTTCGATCGCACGTCGAACTCCTGGGGCTACGACGCGGCGTCGAATCCGAACGACCCGACCTGGCATTTCGCGGGCGATTCCACGTC
>VAWV01000090.1 GCA_005883295.1 Actinomycetota bacterium | reverse complement strand
GGCACGATCGAGGAGGTCGTGGAGGCGGCGCGCGGCGAGTCCGGCGGGGGCGGCGGGGGCGGCGGTGACGTCGAGAAGGCCGAGGAGGCCGTGGATCAGGCACAGGAGGCCGTCGATCAGGCCAAGGAGGCGCTCGAGCAGGCCAAGGGCGCCGGCGGCGAGGAGGGCGACGAGGAGGAGGACGAGGACGCCGGTGGCTTCGGCGGCGGCGGGGACGGCGACGATGGCGACGGCGACTCCGGCGACGGCGACGACTCTGGCGACGAGGACGAGGAGGAGAGCGACCGCGGCGAGGGCGGCGACGACGGCGAGGAAGCCCCGGAGAAGTCCGGGCAGTAGATGGCGCGCACCAAGTTCAAGGCCGAGGTCCTGACCCCGGAGGGGCAGGTCTTCGACGACGAGGTCGAGATGGTCTCCACGCGCACGGGCGTGGGGTCGATCGGAATCCTGGCCAACCACGCGCCGCTGATGGCGATCCTGGAGCCCACCGAGCTGCGCCTCTACAAGTCCGAGTCGGACATCGTCCGGTTCGCGCAGGGCGAGGGCTACCTCCAGGTGGTGGACAACAGCGCGCTGGTGCTGGTCGAGGAGGCGATGGACCCGGACTCGCTCGACCGCTCCGACCTCGAGACGCGCCTCCGCGAGGCGCGCGAGTCGCTGGACCAGTCGGAGGAGGGCAGCCAGGAGCGCGTGCACGCCGAGCGCAACATCGCCCGCTGGGAGGCCTTCCTCGAGATAGCCGGCGGCGGCTAAGCTCAGCGCCTCGACGAGCGATGGAGCTCGCTCCTTAACCGCGCCCCAGGGGCGCTGATGGCTCCTACCGAATCCCTAACGCGAAAGGGGAGGTGCGGTGGAGCCGGTCCAGCTAGCAGCCGTTCTCGCCGCCGCGGTGGTGGTGGCGAGCGTCCTGTCGGTCGAGGCGGGGATAGCCGTGGCGCTGTTCGAGCTCGGGCTCGGGGTGGTGCTCGGCAACGTGTTCACGCTCCACTCGCAGCAGTGGCTCGACTTCATCGCCGCGTTCGCCTCGATCGTGTTGACCTTCCTGGCCGGTGCCGAGGTGGATCCCGACGACTTCCGCCAGCGCTTCGGCGCGGCGGTCGGCATCGGTGTCGTGTCGTTCGTCGGCCCGTTCGTGGTCGCCTGGCTCGTGGCCTGGGGGCCGCTCGGCTGGACCCTGAAAGCGTCGCTGATCGCCGGCACGGCGCTGTCGACCACCTCCCTGGCTGTCGTCTACGCGGTCCTCGTGGAGACCCGGCTCAACACGACCAGCGTGGGCAAGCTCCTGATGAGCGCCTGCTTCGTGACCGACCTCGGCCATTCGGCTTGACGAAGATCGCCGACAGCGCGAGCGCCGTGCTGGTCACCGTGGTCGTCGTGTCGGCGATCGTCCCGACCGCGATCGCGCAGGGTTTCTTCTCGCCGATCCGCGACCTGGAGCGGCGTGAGGAGGCCGTTCCGGCCGAGGAGTACGTGTAGTAGCTTGCCGCGCCGTGCGCATCGGGATCCTGGGCACGGGCGTCGTCGGTCAGACCATCGCCACGAAGCTCGTGGAGCTGGGCCACGAGGTGACGATGGGCGCGCGCTCGGCGGGCAGCGAGAAGGCCGCGGAGTGGGCGGCCGCCGCGGGGGAGGGGGCGAGCGAGGGCAGCTTCGCGGACGCCGCCGCCCACGGCGAGCTGCTCTTCAACTGCACGGCCGGCATCGCGTCACTCGACGCCCTGCGCGCGGCGGGCGAGGAGGAGCTGCGCGGCAAGGTGCTGGTGGACGTTGCGAACCCGCTCGACTTCTCTCACGGGATGCCGCCCACGCTGTCGGTCTGCAACGACGACTCGCTCGGCGAGCAGATCCAGCGGGCATTTCCCGACACGCGAGTGGTGAAGGCCCTCAACACGATCAGCGCCCCGGTAATGATCGATCCGATCGACGGGACCAACCTCTTCATCTGCGGCGACGACGAGGCGGCGAAGCAGGAGGTGGTGGAGCTGCTGGCCGGCTTCGGGTGGCCGGCTGACTCGGTCGTCGACCTCGGCGGCATCGAGGCCGCGCGCGGAACCGAGATGTACCTGGCGCTGTGGCTGCGGCTGATGGGAGCCCAGGGCACGCCGCAGTTCAACATCGCGGTCGTGCGGTAGCGCATCACGCCGAACGATCCTGCCTACGGGCCGGTATGCGGCCCGAGGGCAGGATTGCTATCCATCAAACGGCTCGTCGCGCTCGCGCACTGCCTCCCGCCAGCCCGCCTCTGCCGCGCGCTGCTGGAAGTCGTAGCCCTCGGGCGTGTGACGGGCCACGCCGTCGAACACCGTGCCGAGGACCTGCGTGGCGTGCAGGCGCGCCTCGAAGCGCGCGTCGAGCTCGGCGGCGGGCGGGGCCTCGATCGCGAGCCCCCACTCGTGCGCCTCGCGGCCGGTGAGCAGGTCGCCGGTGAAGAGCAGCCGCTTGGCGCGCTCCGGCCCGATGCGGTACGCCCACAGTGCGGTGGTGGGTACGCCCCACACCCGCGCCGGCGGGTAGCCGATCCGCGCGTCCTCGGCGATGACGAGGAGGTCCGAGCAGAGCGCCATGTCGGTCCCGCCGGCCACGCAGAAGCCGTGCACCTTGCAGACCACGGGCTTGTTCGCGTGGAAGAGCGACATGAAGCCGCGGACGTTGCGGCTCATCATCGCGTAGTCGATCGTCGGATCCCAGGTGCGCGCCGGGTCGTGGTTTCGCAGCTGTACGAGCGGGTCCAGCGGCGACCCCTCGGGCGCGCCGGTGTCGGAGACGCCCTCCATGCTCCGCTCGGCGCTCGCCACCAGGTCGTAGCCGCCGCAGAACCCCTTCCCCTTGCCGGACAGCGCGATCATGTGCACCCCCGGATCCAGGTCGGCCCGCTCCACCGCCTCGGCCAGCTCGCGCGGCATCTCGAGCGTGATGCCGTTCCCGCGCTCTGGACGGTCGAGCGTGATCCGGGCGATCCGGCCGTCGACCTCGTAGGTGAGGGTGCTCACTACAGGCGCGGCCGGTGGCGCTCGATGATCCGCTCGGAGTCCAGGCCCCCCGGCAGCGTGCCCAGCGCTCGCCCGCGGTCGCCACGCAGCCGCGTGGCCACGAACGCGTCGGCCACGGCCGGGTCCCCGTGGCGCACGAGCAGCGACGCCTGCAGGGCGATCGCCATCGACTCCACGATCCGCCGGGCGCGGAACTCGATCTCCTCGAGGTCGGTGAGGTCGTCGCGGATGTCGCGCGCGAACTCGGCCGTCGAGGCAGTTGACGTTCCCGGAGCCCTCCCAGATCGAGTTCAGCGGTACCTCGCGGTAGAGCCGCGGCATCCCCGACAGCTCCACGTAGCCGTTCCCGCCCAGACACTCGAGCGCCTCTGCCACGTGCCATACGGCGCTCTTGCAAATCCAGTACTTGGAGACGGCGAGGCCGAGGCGCTTGAACGGGTCGCCCTCGTCGCAGGCACGCGCCAGGCGCATGGCCGTCAGGGTGGCCGCCTCGGACTCCACGCACAGATCGGCGAGCACGTTGCGCATCAGCGGCTGGTCGATCAGCGGCTTGCCGAACGCCGACCGGTGCGCGCAGTGGTGGGCGGCCTGGGCCGCGGCCGTGCGCATCAGACCGGTCGACCCGAGCACGCAGTCGAGCCGCGTGTAGTTGACCATCTCGATGATCGTCGAGACACCGCGCCCTTCCTCGCCCACGAGCTGGGCCCATGCGTGGTCGAACTCGACCTCGCTGGACGCGTTCGAGCGGTTTCCGAGCTTGTCCTTGAGCCGCTGGAGGTGCAGGCCGTTTCGCTCGCCGTCCGGGGTCCACCGGGGGAGCAGGAAGCAGGAGAGCCCGCCGTCGGCCTGGGCGAGCACGAGGAACACGTCGCACATCGGCGCCGAGAAGAACCACTTATGGCCGGTGATCTCGTACTCCGAGCCCGGCCCGCCTCCATTCAGCGGCCGCGCAACCGTGGTGTTGGAGCGAACGTCGGAACCACCCTGGCGCTCGGTCATCCCCATCCCCATCAGCGCCCCGCGCTTCTCGCTCGCGGGGATCGACCGGCGGTCGTACTCGAGCGAGGTGAGCCGCGGCTCCCACTCGGCGGCCAGGTCGGGCTGCACGCGCAGCGCCGGGACGCCGGCATACGTCATCGACAGCGGGCAGCCCGTGCCGGACTCGACGCCCGACATCGCGAGCATCATCGCCGCGCGGCCCGCCTGCGCGCCGGGAACCGGCTCGCGCCACGGAAGCGCGTGCACGGCGGCCGCCACCGACAGCTCCAGCAGCTCGTGCCAGGCCGGGTGGAACTCCACCTCGTCGATCCGATTCCCGTAGCGGTCGTGCGTCCGCAGGGTCGGCGGGTTCTCGTTCGCCAGGCGGCCGCGCTCGAGCGACTCGGCCGTCCCGGCACGGGCGCCCAGGGTGCGGATCCGCTCCTCGAACGCCTCCGCGCCCTCGCGCCGCACCGCCTCGACCAGCGGCACGTTCGACTCGTAGACGTTGTAGCCCTCGAGCGGCGGAGCCTGGTTGAGGACCTCGCGGGCCGGGTTCTTCTCGATCGTCGCCATCAGACCGGGACGCTCCTCTCCATCGGGATCGCTGAGGTACAGAAGGTCACGAGCCCCGCCACGAGGGCCTCGCGGCGATCGGCCTCCCGCGGGCTCCGGGCGAGCGGCCCGACGAGGGACTCGCCGATCGCGCCGACCAGGGCGGCGGCCACCGTCTCGGTGTCGTGCGCCGCGAGCTCGCCGGACTCCACGCCGTCCCGGAGGACGCCCGCCAGCACGTCGCGGTAGCCGCGGCGGAAGGTCAGGCGCTCTGCCTCAACGCGGGGGTCGACCGGCTCGGCGATCAGCGCGTAGGCCCGCACCGGAGCGGTGAGCGCGCGCCGGGCGAAAGCCTCGACGGACGCCGCGATGCGCTCGGCGGCCGGCCGCTCGTCGCCCGCCGTCGCGTCGGCGAAGATCTCGAGCTCGCGCGCGGACGCGCGCTTGAACACCTCCGCGAACAGCTCGCTCTTGGACGGGAAGTAGCGGTACACGCTCCCGGTCGCCACGCCGGCGCGCCGGGCCACTGCCTGGACGCTCGCCGACGCGTAGCCGCCCTCCGCGAGCTGGTCCAGCGCGGCCGACACGATCCGTTCGCGGGTCTCGGCCCGGCGGGCCTCGGTCCTCTCGGTTGGGCGGTACGGCATGATCGTCACGAAGAAGTGAATCATGATTCACCGGATTGCGCAAGCAGACGGTCGACGAGCGCGTCGGTCGCACGCGCGGTCCGGTCCCAGGTGAGCTCCGAGGCGAGGCGCAGGCCGGCGGCCACCATCTCGACCCGCCGGGCGTTGGCACTGACGACGGTGAGCGCGGCGTCCGCGAACGCGTCGGCGTCGTCCGGGTCGGCGATGAGGGCGCTTTCCCCGTAGATCTCCGGCAGCGCGCCGCGGTCGGCGGCCACCACAGGCGTTCCGCACGCCATCGCCTCGAGGCAGGGCAGGCCGAAGCCCTCGTAGAGCGACGGCATGAGGAGCGCCTCGGCGCCCGCGTAGAGGCCAGGAAGCAGCGCGTCGTCCACGTACCCGAGCAGGCGGCCGGGCGGGTCGTCGTCCGCGCGCATGTAGGAGCGCCCGCCGCCGGCGAGCACCAGCTCGATACCCAGCTCCTCGAGCCGCCGGCGGACGGAGCGGAGCGCCGCGACGTTCTTGCGCGCGATCCGGGTGCCGAGCACGAGTGCGTAGGGGCGGTCCAGCCCGTGCGCGGTACGCGCCGGCACCGGGTCGGCCCGGGGCGAGAATCGGGCGGGGTCGACGCCCCCGGGGATCACGGCCACCGCGGCCGGATCGATTCCGAGCGCGGCCGCCAGCTCCCCGCGCGAGAACTCCGACACCGTGACCACCTTGCACGCCCGCCGGGCGATCCGCGGAAGCAGCTGGCGCTGGTAGGCCGCGTAGGTGCGCGAGTACCACTCGGGATGTCGCAGCGCCGCGGCGTCGTGGAGCACCACGACGGTGCGCGTGCTCGCAAGCGGCGCGAGGTTCGCGGGGCAATAGATGAGCGACGCGGCGCGGGCGGCGAGCGGCAGCGACGCCTGCTCCCAGAGGTGGCCGCGCCGGTGCGCGCGCGACGACTCCGGGCGCAGCACGCGGTAGCGCTCGGGCCGCAGCTCCGGCAGCCGACGCGCCATCTCCTGCGCCAGGCGCTCCACGCCCCCGATCTCGCGACGCGCGGCCGCGCGGGCGTCGATCGCCACGGTCGCGGGCATGAGCGGGAAGCTAGTCGGTCCGTCTGGTTCGCCGCGCCCGCAGCAGCGCCGCGGCCTGGCGGCGCTCACGTGCGGTCGCCCGGCCGAGCAGCGCCTTGATCGCCAGCCGGTTGGTGAAGGTGGTGAGCTGGACCCCGTCGTCGATGTTCTGCCGCCGCGACCCCCGCCAGCGGCGCACCACCTCGCGCCGGCGAGCGGCGAGGAGGCCGAAGGGCTCGCCGCCGAACACCCGGTCCGATGCGTGCGCCCGGTGGTGCAGGACCCGCGCGGTGGGCCAGAACCACGTCTCGATTCCGGCGTCCGTCGCGCGCAGCCCGAGATCGAGGTCCTCGGCGTACATGAAGGCCGAGTCGTCGAACGGGCCGAGCCGGCGGAGCGTGTCCGTGCGGGCGACGAGGCAGCACCCCACGGCCCAGCCCACCATCCTGGGGCGATCGGAGCGCCAGGGCTCGAGCGCGGTCCGGAGCGACCGGGGCAGGGCCGCGGCCGGCACGATCGCCCGGGCGAGCTCGGCCGGAGTGCCCGGCTCGTTGTGGGCGGACGGCTCGCGCCGACCCACCGGGCGGATCACGAGCGGGGCAAGCAGCCGCTCGGGACGGTCCTCGCGGAGCACCTCCGCGGCGAGCTCCGCGAGCGACGAGTCGAGCAGCTCGACGTCCGGGTTGACCAGGATCGTCACCGGCTCTCGCACCGACTCCATGGCCAGGTTGCAGCCGCGGCCGAAGCCGACGTTCCGGTCGAGCTCCACCACCGTCGCGGCGCCGTCCAAGCGCCGGACCGCGTGCGCACCGCCGTCGTTCGAGCCGGAGTCGATTGCCACGATGCGGGCGCCCGGAAGGTGCTGCCGAGCGCTGCGAAGCAGCGCTGTGACCTCCGGCTCCGAGTCGTGCAGCACCGTGACCATCGCAGTGCCGGTGCCCGCAGGAGCCTGCGGGCGCGGCGTCGCCGTGACCCGCACCTCGCCGGCGCGGTGACGGGACGCGGTCTCCTCCACCAGCTCGCTCCAGCGACGCGACGAGTCCCTGACGTCGTAGACCCGCTCGGCGCGGCGCCTGCCCGCCTCCCCGACGCGTGCGGCCAGCCCCGGTGTCCTGAAGAGCCCGACGAGCGCATCCGCGGCGGCGCGAGCGTCGCCTGGCACGAAGAGCCTGCCGCACTCCGGCGGCACCACCTCCGCCGGACCGCAGGCCGCCGGCGCCACGACCGGCCGGCCCGAGGCGAGCGCCTCGACGATCACCATCCCGTACGGCTCGCAGTCCGCGCAGTGGAGCAGGCAGCTGGCCTCGGCAAGCGCGGTCCGGGGGTCCTCCAGCGAGCCGGCGAGGCGGACCCTCCCGGCGAGGTCCGGCTCGCCCGCCCGCCGGCGCAGCGCCTCGGCGAGCCGCTCGCCGCGCTCATCGATCACGGGCCCCGCCACCGTGAGCGTGATATCCGGGAGCTCGCGAGCCGCCAGCGCGACGGCCTCGAGCGCGAGCCTGGGTCGCTTCCAGCCCACCATCGCCCCCAGCAGCAGCGCATTCGGGCGACCGTCGGGGGGCGGTATGTGGTCATAGGAATCGAGGTCCACCCCGGGCGCCACCACCACGCTCCTGTCCTCGAGGGCTCCGCCCGGGTCGAGGTCGCGGGCGATCGTCGCGGACAGCGAGATGATCAGATCGGCGCGGCGCGCCGCCGCCCGGGCGGCGCGGGCTATCCACGGCCCCTGAAGCAGGTCGTTGTTCTGGAACACGAGCCCCGGGGTCGGATCGATCCGTCGCACCGCCACGGCGCACTCGATCGCGGCCCTGGTGCCCCAGGCCACCAGCGCGCGCGGCCGCAGGGCCGCGGCGAGCTCGTGCACCTCCACGGCCTGACCGGCGAGGCGCAGTGGTTTCTCCAGCCGGTCTCGCACCGTCGCGCGGAGCTCGAGCCGCCGCCGGCGGAGGGGGAACACGCGGACGCCCTGCTCCCGAAGCGCGTCCGAGAGCGCCCCGGGTGGGCAGGCCACGACCGGATCCAGGTGCGCCAGGTGGGTCGTCAGGTCCACGAGGATCCGCTCGGATCCCCCCATGAGGCCCGAGTAGCTGACGAAAAGGGCAGCCGTCGAGCTGACGCGCGAACGGGATACGGCCGGCGAGGCGGCCGGACTTGACCGCGAGAGGCTAGGAGCGGAAGCCGTGCGCGACGCGGCGGAGTCCGAGGCCGAGGCTGACGAGGATCGCGCCCGCGAACGAGAGGAAGCCGACCGGGAAGCCCGTGCGCGGCAGGCCGGAGCTCGCCGTCGTGCCGCTGGAGGTGCTGGCGGAGGCCTGAGCCCCGCTCACCGTCGAGCTCGTCCCCGATGACGAGGCGGAGGAGCCGCTGGAGCTGCTGCCACTCGAGGTCTGGTTCGAGCCGCCGCTCGTGGAGGTGTGGCTCGAGGACCCGGAGGGCTGGTGGGACAGCGGATCGGTGTACTGGTCGCCGCCGGCGTTCTGCGCGAGGGCGGTCGCGGGCACGAGACCGGTCGGGTAGTAGGCGTTAAGTGTTATGCGCTGAGACGCATACACTCAACCCGAATGGAGGCTCGCATCCCCCCGCGGCCCGGAACAGTCGCCCTCGTCCACGATTTCCTCCTCGACCTCCGCGGCGCCGAGCGCGTCTTCCTCGAGATGTGCGAGCTCTGGCCCGAGGCCCCGATCTTCACGGCCGTCTACGACGAGGACGGCACGGAGGGGCGGTTCGCGGACAGGGAGGTCCACGCCTCGTTCCTCCAGCGCCTCCGCCCAAGCGCCCGCACCTTCCGCACGCTCCTGCCGCTGTATCCCGCCGCGATCGAGTCGTTCGACCTGTCCGGCTTCGAACTGGTCATCTCGAGCTCGAGCGCCTGGGCCCACGCCGTTATCTGCGACGAGCACACGACGCACATCTCGTACTGCCACAACCCGTTCCGCTACGCGTGGAACGACCGCGACCGCACGCTGACCGCGCGCCGCGATCCGGTCAGCCGAGCCGCGCTCCGCTCGCTGTTCCACCGCTGGCGCCAGTGGGACTGGATCGCCGCCCAGCGCGTTGACGCCTACCTGGCGAACTCAAACACGACGCAGCGGCGGATCCAGGCGTACTTCGGACGTGAGTCGCGGATCGTCTACCCGCCCGTCGAGATCGAGAGGTTCGACCCGACCACGGCCGTCGAGGGCGGAGGCGGGGACCATTACCTGGTGCTGTCGGAGCTGATGCCGCACAAGCGGATCGACGTCGCCGTGCGGGCCTTCAATGAGCTACGGCGACCGCTGATCGTGGCCGGCGACGGTCCCGACATGCGCCGCCTCCGGTCGATCGCCGGGCCCACGATCCGGTTCGTGGGACGGGTCAGCGACCGGGAGGTGGCGCATCTACTCGAGACGTCACGGGCGCTCGTGGTCACCGCGATCGAGGAGTTCGGCATCGCTGCCGTGGAGGCTCAGGCCGCGGGGCGGCCCGTCTTCTCGGTGGGCATGGGCGGAGCGCTCGAGACCGTCATCGATGGCGTGACCGGGTGCCTCTGGCAGGGCGGGCCCGCCGACCTCGCCGAGGCCATAGCGACGTTCGACGTCGACTCGGTGGACCCCGCGGAATGCACCAAGAGCGCGGCCCGCTTCGACCGAATGGAGTTCCGGAGGCGGCTTCCCCGGGAGATCAAGCGGGTGCTCGATCAGGCTCCCGCGTCCCGGCCGGAGCAAGTTCACGCGCACCAGCCGCGTCCCGGCCTCAGGCTCGCCCGGCGCGGGCGCACCCGCCGGTCCGTCTAGCCGCATCTAGGATCCGCGCCCGTGCCGGATCGCCCGCCGCTTCGCGTCGCCGTTGCCGTCGGGCTGGTGGCGGCTTGCACGCTGGCCATGCAGGTGCTGCTCACCCGGCTCTTCTCCGCCGCGCTCTTCTACCACTTCGCCTTCTTCGCGATCTCGCTCGCCCTGCTGGGGACGGGAGCCGGCGCGCTCCTCGTCTACACCCGCCCGGGCTGGTTCGAGCGGCGGCGGCCCCAGGCCGCGCTGGCGCGCTGGTCGATCCTGCTCGCGTTGCTCCTGATCGCGGTGCCGGCCGTACTGGTCAGGCTCGACTACAGCAGCAGCATCACCGTGACGTTCGGCCTCGTCGTCACGCTGGCCGTGGCAGGTGCGCTCTCGGCGCTTCCCCTGCTCGCTGCGGGGATCGTGATCGTGCTCGCGATCAGGACGTACGTCGGCTCAGTGGGGCGCGTGTACGCGTTCGACCTCGCCGGTGCAGCGCTCGGAGCGCTGGTCGTGGTCCCGCTGCTGCGGCTCGAATCCGCGCCCACGCTGCTGGTCGCCCTCGGCGCCGTCGCCGGCATCGCGGCTGCGCTCTTCGGATGGCCCAGTTCAGCTGAGCGCCAGTGGGGTGCGGGCGTCGCGGCGCTGTCGGTCTTGGCCACCGTCCTGGCCGCCTCGACCTCTCTGTACGACCTGCCGCCCCCGTTCGCCCATTCGTTCCGAAGCAGGGTGGCCGGCGACCGGTGGACGCCGATCAGCCGCGTGGTGGGCTACTGGCCGGTCGGCACCCTGGGGGCGTCGCTCACGTACGACCAGGACTTCGCGCCGGTCCCCTTCCACCGGCGTGGGACGCCGCCGCCGGGCTGGCGCGCACTCGAGCTCGGTCCCGAGAGCATCGGCTACGCCCTGACCGGCCCCGGGCACGCCCTTGTGATCGGCGGCGGCGGGGGGCGCGACATCTACAACGCGCTGTCGGCCCGCCAGCGCGTGGACGTGATCGAGCTGAACCAGGGCATCGTGGACGTAGTAGACCGCGACATGCGCAGGTACTCGGGCGCTCCGTACACGCTGCCAGGCGTGAGCACGGCGGTCGGCGACGGCCGCTCGACGCTGGCCGCGCGGAGCACGAAGTACGACACGATCCACATCGGCTTCACGAACACGCTGTCCGCCAACCTGGGCGCGGCGTACGCGCTGTCAGAGAACAACCTCTACACGGTCGAGGCCTTCGACGAGTACCTGGACCACCTCCGCCCCGGCGGGATCCTGAGCATCTCGCGGCCGTACCGGTTCACGGGGGAGGAGGCGCTCCGGACGACCGTGATGGCGCTCGAGGTCCTGCGGAAGCGCGGCGTGTCCCACCCGGAGCGGAACGTGATCGTGATCCTCGGAGGGACTCGGGTCGGGCTCGCGGGGACCGTGCTGATCCGCCTGCGGCCATACACGGCCCGCGATTTGGTGCTCGTCAGACGGCTCGCGCGCGAGCGCTCCGGGGGGCGGCCGGCGGGCGTGGCCTTCGCACCCGGTGGGCCCAACCGGTTCGAGTGGCGCCGGCTGGCCGCGGCCCGCGATCCGCTCCGGTTCTGCGAGCACTACCGCTCCAACGTCTGCCCGTCGACGGACGACAAGCCGTTCTTCCTCAACCCCACGCGGCTCCAGGACGTCTTCCACGCCGCACCTCCCGGCGCCACGTACCTCACGCGGGCGCCCTTCTTCCTGATGCTCGCGGTCCTGGGGATCGTCCTGGTGCTGTCGGTGCTTGCCTTCGCGCTCCCCCTGCGGCTGGTGCGCACCGCGAGCCGCCCGCGCGCGTCGTCGCTCGTGTACTTCGCCGCGATCGGGCTCGGGTACCTGACGCTCGAGATCGTGCTGATCCAGCGCTTCGTCCTGCTGCTCGGGTTCCCGACCTACGCGCTGTCGATAGTGCTCTTCGCCCTCCTCCTCTTCACCGGTGCGGGCTCGCTGCTGTCGGCTCGCTGGCGGGACCCGAGGGGGGCGCTCATCCGCTCGCTCGTCGCGGTGTGCGTGCTCCTGGCCGCCTTCGCCGTGGGGCTCGAGCCGCTGATCCACGCGCTGATCGGCAGGCCGTTCGCTCTGCGCGTGGCGGTCGCGATCGCCGCGCTGGCGCCAGCCGGCGTCGGGCTCGGAATGGCGATGCCGATCGGACTGCGGCGGCTCGCGGCGCTGTATCCGGGAGGCGTGGCTTGGGCATGGGCCATCAACGGCTTCACCTCGGTCCTGGCCTCGGTGCTCGCATTACTCGTGGCGATCAGCTGGGGCTTCGAGGCGACCACGCTGCTGGCGCTCGGGTGCTACCTCGTCGCGCTGGCCCATGCGGTCACCGGGAGGTGGCCGCCGCGCGCCGCGGTGCCGAAGGCCGGCGCCGCCAGCGGCTGATCGACCGCGGCGGTATCACCTGGGCGAGGCGCGCCCGATCGGGCGGATCGGCCCGGCGCTCACGCAGCACCGCGGGCAGCTCGCGGAATGCGGCGGCCGCTCCCTCCAGGTGGCTCCGCAGCCGGCGCCCGCGCAGCGCGTGCCAGGCCCAGCCGGCCTGGCGGTACATGACGTACGGGGCCCAGCGCAGGGGGAACCAGCGCGCCACTAGGAGCAGGGTGTTGCGCTCCACCCAGGCCAGCAGCGGGCGCTCCAGCCGCTCCGACGTTCCGCCTCCCGCGTGCCGCGCGACGGCGGGCTCGTAGCGGCACGTCCACCCCCGGAGCTGGAGGCGCAGCCCGAGGTCCACGTCTCCGGGAACCCGCCGGCGGCGAGCACCGCGTCGCGCCGGTACAGCGCCGCGCCTGCACACGCCGAGAACGCCTCGCCCGGCTCGTCGAGCTCCGGATAGTCGCGCTCGAAGCGGCCCCGCTGCTCGCAGGCGCCGTCGCGGCGCAGGAAATCGCCGGCGTCGTACAGCACGCCGGGGTCTTTGAGGTCGACCATCTTCGACGCCACCGATGCCGCCTCGGGATGCGCGTGCAGGGCGGCAACCATGCGCTCGAGCCAGTCCGGCTCCAGCACCACGTCCGTATTCACCATCGCCACGAGCTCGGCGTCGCTGGCCTCGAGCCCACGGTTGGCGGCGTGCGCGAAGCCCGTGTTGCGCCCGAGCGCGAGCGTGCGAACCGGCGGTTCGCGTGCGGCGAGGACGTCGAGGGACCCGTCGGTGGAGCCGTTGTCCACCACCACCACATCGGCGGGCGCGAGCGTCTGGGCGGCGATCGAGTCAAGGCACTCGGGCAGCCAGTCGCGCCCGTTCCAGTTCGGGATCACCACTGCGACCGCGACGTCGGCGCTCAAGTGCGCGAGTGGCGGTCGGCGCCGGCGAGCTCGACGCTCGGCGCGCCGGGACGGTCCGGCGCGCCCGGACGCCCGCCCTCGCCCTCCAGGTAGCCGCGGCGCCCCGCGAGCCGCCGGCCGATTCGGAGCGCCGGACGCTCGACCACGTAGAAGCTGGCCGCCGCGACCGCGAGGCACAGCACCGCCCCGCCCACCGCGAACGCCAGACCGCCGAGCCGATGGTCCCAGCCGTCCTTGCCCAGCTGGAGGAGGATGGCCGGGTGCCAGAGGTACAGCGAGTACGAGATGAGCCCGGCCCACTGCAGACGCCGGTCGGCGAGCAGGCGGCGCACCGCGCCGCCGCGGTCGTCGCCGAAGATCGCCGGGAGCAGTACGCCGAGCGCCACCACGCTCCGGAGCTCGTGCCGCGCGAGCGCGCCGCCGGTGCCGCCCCCGCGGCCGACGTTGCACAGCGCCACGAACGCGCCCGCCGCCACCGCCCACGGCACCCACGACGCCCGGTGCACGATCCGCACCGCGAGGGGCTGCTGGTCGCGGCCCGCGAGCGCCACGCTCGCCACCGCCAGCGCCATGCCGACGGCGAACTGGTCGAGGTAGGCCGGCAGGGTCGCGACGCTGGGACTGAAGGCGAGCGTGCCCTGGTGGACCTCGACCTGCGTGACGTTCCAGGCGAGGCCAGCGGCGAACATCAGCGCCAGGGGCAGCAGCTCGGTGAGGCGCAGCTGCCGCAGCGAGCGCCCCGGCAGCGCCCGGGTCGCGAGCGCCCACAGCGGCAGCAGCGCGTAGAACGACACCTCCACGCACAGCGTCCAGGCGATTCCGTAGCCCTTGAGAAGCGTGGCGCGGTCGTAGACCTGCCCGAACCCGAAGTAGGGCGGCGGGTCGTGGAGCACGGCCGGCAGGTTCGTCCAGACCGCCACGATCGGGAGCGCGACCCAGTAGGCGGGCACGATGCGAAAGAAACGGCGGATCGCGTAGCGCCCGACGGCGGGCAGCCGGGCCGAGGCGAAGCGCGCCGCCGCGAACGGGCGATAGAGCAGGAACCCCGAGATCAGGAAGAAGATCGACACGCCGATGTTGAGCTCCTCGAGGTAGCGGCCGTAGCCCGGCTTGCCGAAGCCGTGCAGCACGAACGCGATGTGGAACAGGACCACGCTGAGCGCCGCGATCGCGCGCAACGAGTCGAAGAGCGGGAAGCGCGGGTTCTGGACGTTCAAACCGGACCCGCGATGCGCTCGAAGCGGAGCTCCGGGATCCGGCAGGCGGGGGAGACCCGCAGGAGCAGGCGCACCGCCTCGGCGAGGTCGGAGGGGCGGAGCATCTCCTCCCTGGGCACTGGAACCCAGTCGCTCATCGCCGTGTCCACGTACGCGGGCAGGAGCGTCGTGACCTGGACGCCCGCGTCGGCCAGCTCGCGCTGCACGCCCCGGCCGAATGCGAGCAGGCCGCCCTTGGCCGCCGAGTAGGTGGCGATCTCGTCGAGCCCCAGTACCGCAGCTACCGAGGAGACGTTCACCACGAGCGCCTTGCCGTGCTCGCTGCCCGCGTCGCGGAGCATGGGAAGGCAGGCACGGGTGAGGAGCATCGCGGCGCGCAGGTCCACGCGAAGGATGCGGTCGAGCTTCGGCACGTCGATGCGCTCGATCGAGCCCCTGGGCCCTCCGTAACCGGCGCTGTTGACCAGCGTGTCGAGCCGCCCGAAGCGCGAGCGATGGGAGGCGACGACGGCCTCGATCTGGCCGTCCTCGGAGAGGTCGGCGGCCACCACGTGGGCGCTGCCACCCAGCACCTCCGCCGCGCTGGCGAGCTTGTCCGGGCGCCGCCCCACGATCGTGACCGAGTGCCCCTCGCTCGCGAGCACCCGGGCGATCTCGAGCCCGATCCCGCTCGACCCGCCGGCCACGAGCGCCGCGCGCACGACGCTCATCCGCGCGGGCGCGAGGCCGCCGCGCCCTCGGGCAGCGCCGCGGCCCGGGCCGGCGGCAGCTCCCCTGCAGGTGAGCGACGAGCCCCGCCATCGCGCCGCCCGCGCGGCAGCCGCCGGCCGAGTGCGATGAAGTAGCGGCCCACCAGGTAGTAGCTGGCGGCCCCGAGGGCGGCCGAGAGCACGAAGCTCGCAATGGTGAACGCCACCGGCGCGTCCGTGACCCAGCCCGCCTTGGCGAGCTGGTGCATCACCGCCAGATGCCACAGGTAGAAGCCGTACGAGATCGTCGCGAGCCACACCAGCACGCGGCTCGCCAGGAGGCGGCGAAGCCAGCCGCGGCGGTGGTCCCCGAAGATCGCGGGCAGGAACAGGGCGACGGCCACCAGCACGTTGAGCTCCTGGTGCGCGATGTATCCGGCCGTCGAGCCCGCGTGGGCCGTACCTCCTCCGATGCCCGATAGCCACCAGAGGAGAGCGGCCGCCGCCCACGCGAGCCATGGCACGCGATCGATCAAGCGCTCGGGGCGGCTCGGGGCGCTGCGTGCGCTGAGCACGACGCTCAGCACCGCCAGCGCCATGCCGAACGCAAGCGAGTCGAGGAACGCGGGCAGGGTGAAGAGCTCGGGTGTGACCTTCGCCGGCCCGAGACCTGGTCTGGGCGGCCCGGTCTGGAACGCCAGCGACTTCCAGACGACGCTGAACAGGAAGATGCCCGCCAGCACGCCGAGCTCGGAGGCGAGAAAACCCCGCCTGGAGCGAAACGGAATCCTGCGCAGCCCCCATGCCCACACCGGCAGGAGCGCGTAGAAGGTCATCTCGACGCAGATCGTCCAGGCCTGGCCGATCCCGCCGCCGATCGTGTGCGCGTCGTAGATCTGCGCGAATCCGAAGTAGGTGACGATCCCGTGCAGCGTGAACACGTCGTGTTCGCCGAGCCAGAGCGCGACGATGGGGAGCGCTAGCCAGTAGACGGGGACGATTCGCAGGATCCGCCGGGCGGCGAACGGGAAGACGGCCGGTGGAGGCGATCCGTCGTAGCGCGCCTGCACGAACGGCCGGTACAGCAGGAACGCGGACAGGAGCAGGAAGATCGCGATCCCGGGATCCAGCCTCGTCAGCAGCGGGCCGATGTACCCGACCGGTATGAGGTAGAGGACGACATGCGCGCCGAACACGCTCAGGACCGCCACTCCCCGCAGGGAGTCGAGCAGCGGGTATCTGGGAGTGGCTAGGTTCGGCGGCGCTCCCGATGGGGCGCTTGCAGAGTCCGGAAGCACGCGGATGGATCGTAGTCCGAGCGCTCGATGCCGCGCGTGATCCGCGAGCCGCGGGCCTAGACTTGCCCGCCCATGGCGCGGGCCTTCATCGCCGGATACGGCTATCACCACCCGGAGTCGCGGGTCACGAACGCCGACTTGGTGCGATCCCTCGAGACGACGTCGGAGTGGATCGAGTCCCACACGGGGATCCTCGAACGGCGGCGGGCCATGGACGGCGTCGACACGAGCGACCTCGGGGCCGAGGCCGTCCGCCGGACGCTCGACGCGGCAGGGTCGCCCAGCCCAGATGTCGAGCTCCTGATCTGCGCGACCAGCACTCCCGACACGCTCGCCCCGGCCACCGCGTCCTGGATCTGCGAGAAGCTGGGTCTGGACGCCGTTCCGTTCGACATGAACGCATCGTGCTCCGGGTTCATCTACGGCCTGGCGGTGGCGGAGGCCCTTATGGCCACGCGCGGCCTGAGGCGCGTGATCCTCTGCGCGGCGGAGAAGTACAGCCGGGTGGTGGACCACGGCGACCGCAGGTTCGAGATCTTCTTCGGGGACAGCGCCGGCGCGCTGCTTCTCCAACCGGAGGCTCCCGAGGTGGGAGTCGAGCTGGTGGACGTGACGATGTCGAGCCGCAACGAGGGGACGGAGCTGGCGCTGACCCCCGTGCAGGGCTACTTCAGCATGGACGGCACCGCGATCAAGCCGATCGCCACGGAGATGCTGGTCGCCAGCGCCAGCGAGATGCTGGAGCGGAACCGGTTGCAGGTGACGGACCTGCGCGCCTTCATGGCGCACCAGATGAACTACCGGCTCCTCGAGGACCTGGTGGATGCGCTTGGGGTGTCCGAGGACCAGCACTGGCACAACGTCCAGACCGCCGGAAACCAGGGCGGGGCCGGGGTGCTCACCACCTTCTGCGCAGGCCTCGAGCGGAACAGGGACGACCTCAGTGACGGCGACCTGTTCCTGCTCACGGTCGTGGGCTCGGGCTTCACGGCCGGAAGCGCCCTCCTGCGGTGGGTGGACAAACGCCGCTAGATGGCCAGGATCATCGTCACCGGAAGCCAGGGCACGATCGGGCGTCCCCTGCTACGCGAGCTCCGTCGCCGCGGTCACGACGCGTGGGGCTGTGACCTGCAACATCAGGCGGACGAGCGGGTAGTGCGAGCAGACATCCGCTCCTACCGCCAGCTCGAGCAGCTCCTGGAGCGCACCGGGCCCGTGGACTTCGTCTACCACCTCGCCGCCGAGTTCGGGCGGCTCAACGGGGAGGAGTACTACGAGACGTTGTGGTCAACCAACGTGATCGGCACCCGGAACATCCTCGAGCTGCAGCGCCACCACGGGTTCAAGCTGATCTTCGCGAGCTCCTCGGAGATCTACGGGGATCGCCACGAGGCGATCCTCAAAGAGTCGATCCCACTCGAGAAGTCGATCATCCAGCAGAACGACTACGCCACGACCAAGTGGGTGAACGAGATCCAGATCATGAACTTCGAGAAGCGGTACGGGTCACCGATCGTCCGCCTCCGCTTCTTCAACGCCTACGGCCCCGGCGAGAAGAAGCGGACATGTTCATCGACGACTTCATCCCCAGCCTGGCGAACGTCTGCGAGGCGTTCACGCCAGGTGAGGTGTACAACGTCGGCGGCGTCGAGTTCAGGAGCGTCGAGGAGGCAAGCAACCTGATCCTCGACCATCTCGGCAAGGACGATCGGCTTGTCGAGTACCTCCCCGAGGACGTCCACAACGTCCAGAACAAGCGCCCGGACATATCGAAAGCCGCAGCGACGTTCGGCCACAATCCCGTGGTCACGCTGGAGGAGGGCATCCCGCGGACCATCGAGTGGATGCGCGAGGTCTACCGGTGAGCGGCGGGCGAGAGACCGCTGAAGGTCACCGGCCCGAGGTGAGCGTCCTGATCCCGTGCCTCAACGAGGAGCAGAACGTGCCGGTCGTGGTGGACAAGCTCGTCCGGCTGCTCGACGAGACCGGCATCCAGAACGAGATCCTGATCATCGACGACTGCTCCGATGACTACACCTTCCGCGAGGCGATGCTGCTATCGCAGAGCTACCCGAACGTGCAAGCGCTTCACAAGGGCCTGCCGCGCGGGATCGGCCATGCCATCCGCTTTGGCATCGACCACGCCCGGGGAAGGGTGGGGATCGTGTGCATGGGCGACGGCGTCGATCCGATCGCCGCGATACCCGACTTCCGCGACGAGGTCATCGACCGGGGTAGCGACCTGGTTCTTCTCTCGCGGTACCAGGAGCCCGGCGACGCGTCCACGATCCCCTATTCGTACCGCGTCTATCAGCGGCTCTACCGCCTGCTGTGTCGCTGGGCGGTCGGCCTGCCGTACAAGGACCCAACCTACGCATACCGCGGGTTCAACCTGGACTTCGCCCGCGAGCTCGGCCTCCAGGCCGGAGGCTTCGAGATATCTCCCGAGATCACGCTCAAGACCTGGCTTCGAGGCGGGCGAATCAGCGAGCTCCGGGGACGCCAGGGCCGGCGGGTGGCGGGTGAGTCGAAGTTCCTCTTCTCGCGTCAGGCATACGGCTACGCGCGGGTGGTGATCGCCGCCGCCCTGAGCCGCCGCGCGCGTTTCCCGCGACGCAGCAGAGCCGC
>VAWV01000089.1 GCA_005883295.1 Actinomycetota bacterium | reverse complement strand
GAAAGCCTTTGCCCGACCGTAGTCTGAGACACCGAGGGTCACGAGGCTAACCCGCTGTTCCACGGCCCAACCGTACAGCTCCGGTTAGCACCAATAGGATCGCGTCATGAAGGCAGCGGTGATATTCGAGAACGGCGGCCCCGACGTGCTGCGCTACGAGGACGTTCCCGATCCGGACTGCCCGGAAGGCTTCGTGCTCGTCGACGTCGAGGCCATCAGCATCGAGGGCGGCGATCTCCTCGCCCGCGCGGGGTCGCCTCCGCCGGCCACGCCGCACATCGTCGGCTACCTCTGTGCCGGCACGGTCGTCGAGACCGGCCCCGGGCTGGACACCCCTGCCGTAGGCGACAAGGTGGTGGCGCTGAACGCCGACGGCTCTCACGCGGAGACGCGCGCAGTGCCAGCCGCGACGACCTGGCCCGTCCCCGACGGTCTCGACCCTGCGGCGGCCGCGTGCGTGCCCGTTGCGATGGGCACGGCCCACGAGTGCCTCTTCACCGCCGCCAACCTCGAGCAGGGACAGACGGTGCTCATCCATGCCGGCGCCGGCGGCGTGGGGATGGCCGCGATCCAGCTCGCCAAGCGGGCCGGGGCCACCGTGATCTCGACCGCCTCGAGCGACCGGAAGCTCGAGCGGCTCAAGCCGCTCGGGCTCGACCACGGCATCAACTACGCGAACGAGAGCTTCGTCGACCGGGTGCGCGAGTTGACGGATGGCCGCGGCGTCGACGTGGTACTGGACTCCGTCGGCGGCAAGAACCTCGTGGACAGCATCGACGCGCTTGCCTACCGGGGAACGCTCGTCAGCGTCGGCGTGGCGGGCCGTGGCGGCTCGGGAGTCGAGGCCGGGTCGCTGTGGACGAAGAACAACGCGCTGCGGGGGGTCTACCTGGGCGGTGCCCTGCTCTCCGAGTACCCGCGCGTGCATCGGATGATCTCGGACCTGCTCGACCGCGTCGCCAGCGGCGAGCTGCACGTCGAGATCGACAGGTCATTCCCGCTCGCGCAGGCGGCTGACGCTCACGAGTACCTGGAGGGCCGCAACGCATTCGGGCGGGTTGTGATGACCCCATGACCGAGGAAGCGGCCGGATAACCAAACGCCCGTCTGGGCGTGGCGGCAGCCTCAGGAGCTGGCGGAGCTGCTGTTCTGGTGACCGGTTCGTTGCGCGTGCTTCGTATTCGCAGGTGCGAGTCCGTTCTCTACTCGGCCGCTCAGGACGAAAACGCCCGCGGCAGCGATCGCTGCTCCTTTCGATCAGAGCGGCACTCGGCGGCCACGCTCTCGAGCCGCAAGGTCACTGCTGCTTTACGGGAGAGCGAGACTCGGGTGGGCCGCATGAGCTTCGACTAGCCGAAGCTTGGCTGCACGGGGGAGCCGCTTGATCCGAGCTTCCTCGCGCAGCGCGGTGGATCGATCGGCGACGGAGAACGCAACCGCGAGCTCAACCGGGCGGCGGCTGCGCGTGTAGCGGCTCCCAGTGCCAGAACGGTGCGCTGCGAGGCGCTGCTGGATGTCGGTCGTCCAGCCGCAATAGAGGCTGTCATCTGCGCAGCGGAGGAGGTAAACGTAGGCCACGCCTAGGTCTTCGCCGGTGAGAGGGCGGCTACCTGCCCGGGGCATACCTCAGCCAGGGTTCACTCTTCGAGCGAAACCTCCCGGCCGATGGAGGCGGGGGGAATCGAACCCCCAACTCGGCGTTGCAAACGCCGCGTGTTTCCGTTAGCACCACGCCCCCGAGCCAGGTCAATGGTAGGCGCGGCTCCGCACCGGAGAGCGCCGGAGTGCAAGCATGACCCGGCCCCGGGAAGGAGGGGGAGGCCATGTCAGACCGCGGTGGCGCGAGTCGCGCCGAGGTCTCTAACTACGAGATCGTCACCCACTACTTCGACGAGGCCGTTGACCGGCTCGGTATCGCCGACGACCTCGCGGCCGTGATCAAGACCTCCTACCGGGAGGTCCAGGTCCAGATCCCGATCCGGCTGGGCGACGGGAAGATCCACGTCTTCTCCGGCTACCGGGTCCAGCACAACGGGGCGCGAGGCCCCTACAAGGGCGGAGTCCGGTTCCACCCGGAGGTCGACCTCGACGAGGTCCGCGCGCTGGCCTCGCTGATGACCTGGAAGACGGCCATCGCCGGGGTCCCCTTCGGCGGCGCGAAGGGTGGCGTCAACGTCCCGACGGACGTATGCAACACGGACGAGCTGGAGCGGGTCGCCCGCTCGTTCATCGACAAGGTCGAGAAGCTGCTCGGGCCGAACCGCGACATCCCGGCGCCCGACGTGGGCACCAACGCCCAGACGATGGCCTGGATGATGGACGAGTACGGCAAGCTCCACGGCCACACGCCGGCGTGCGTCACCGGCAAGCCGATCGCGCTCGAGGGCTCGTTCGGTCGCGAGGCGGCCACCGGGCGCGGGCTCGTCTACCTCTACGAGCACGTCGCGGACGAGCTCGGGCTGAAGCCGGAGAACACGCGCGTGGCGGTGCAGGGCTACGGGAACGTCGGCTCGTGGGCCGCGCGGATCCTGCAGGACATGGGCTGCAAGCTGGTGGCGGTGTCGGACGTGACCGGGGCGATCCGGTCGGACGCGGGAATCGACGCGCACAAGCTGGTCGAGCACGTGCTCGAGGCCCGGGGGGTGGTGGGCTTCGAGGGCTCCGAGCAGATCCCGCCCGACGACCTGCTCGGCGTGGAGTGCGAGCTGTTCATCCCGGCGGCGCTCGGCGGCATGATCCACAAGAGCAACGCCGACCGGCTCCGCGCGAAGCTGGTGATCGAGGGCGCCAACAGCCCCACCACCCCGGCGGCCGACCAGATCCTCGCGGACAGTGGCGTCCACGTGATCCCCGACGTGATGGCCAACGCCGGGGGCGTGATCGTGTCCTACTTCGAGTGGGTCCAGAACCTCCAGCACTTCCGCTGGGACGAGGACGAGGTAAACGAGCGGCTCCGCAAGATCATCCAGCGCGCGTACCGCGAGGTAAGCGAGAAGGCGGAGGAGAGGAAGCTCCCGCTACGCGCTGCCGCGTACGAGCTGGGGATCGAGCGCGTCCTCGAGGCCGCGCTCACGCGCGGCTACGTCCACAACGGCTGAGAAAGGCGAAGGGGGGCCGGCGTAAGCGCCGCGCCCCCCTTTGCAAGCGGCCTTCCGTGCCGCACGACACGACGGAACCCTCCATGCCGTCGTGCGCGGTCTATCGGCGCGGGCTGCCGCGTAGCCCACGCGCGGCCCCCGCGGATAGGACACCCGTCCAGGGGGAACGCGCGGAAAGGTCCGTCAGAGGCGGCCCTGGCCGCCCGGTTCCTCGCCGGACGGGCGCTCCCCGGACGGCTCGTCGCTCGCCTCGTCGACTCGTGGCTCGTCGACCGGTGGCTCGTCGACCGGTGGCTCGTCCTCCACCTCGGGCGGCCGCGCAGGCTCGTCATCCACCTCGTCGCGAGCTACCGGCGGGGGCGGCGCCAGCGGATCCTCGTCGATGTCGTGGACCGCCCGGGTCGGCTCGGGAAGGGCCCGGGGATCGATCCGCGTGGGCTCCTCGAAGTCGCTGCTGAGCGGCGGTGGAGCGACGTCGTCCATCGGGGAGACAACGCGGGTCTCCTCGCTATAGAGGTCCGAGCCCTGCTCCTCGTCGTGAAACGACGGCGCCGCCGCGCGGCGCGCGGGACCGAGCGCCTCCTCCTCCGCGCGGGCGATCTCCGCCTCTGAGATCCCACGCCGGCGCTTGAGATCCAGGTGCTCGCGGATGGCCTCGTCAAGGACGCCCATCGCGGCGAAGGTTAGATCAACAGGCGTGGGCGGCGTCTGCCGCGTTCAGCTCTCGGCTGCTACCGGTTCGCCGCGCATGACGCGGTTCTTCCCGGCTCGTTTGGCGCGGTAGAGCGCGGCATCGGCCTCCGCGATGAGGGTTTCCCGGTCCCGCGCGCACGCGGGGAGCGACGCCACGCCGAAGCTGGCGGTGACGTGCAGGCTGCCCTCGCCGTCAGTGCGCGCGATGGTGAGATCCTCGATCGCCGACCGCATGCGCTCGGCCAGCAGCTCGGCGCCGTTCAGGTTGGTCTGGGGCAGGATCACCGCGAGCTCCTCGCCTCCGTAGCGGGCCGGCTCGTCGATGTCGCGTGAGAGCTCCCTGAGCGCGCGCCCCACCTCGACCAGGACCACGTCCCCCTGGGGGTGGCCGAAGCTGTCGTTCACCAGCTTGAAGTCGTCGATATCGAGCATCACGAGACCGACGTCCGTGCCGAAGCGGCGGCTTCGCTCGATCTCCGAGTCCAGCGTGCCCTGGAAGTGGTTGCGGTTGTAGAGGCCGGTGAGCTCGTCGGTGACTGCCTGGAGCCGGACTGTCTCGTGCAGGTCCACGTTCTCGATCGAGACGGCGGCCTGGCCCGTGAGGTAGGCGAAGAGCTCGTACTCCTGGTCGTCGAAGGCACGCCCCGGGCGTGCGATCGAGATCACCCCGATCTGCTCGACGCTGCTCCCGGACCCGAGGCGGGCCAGGAGCGGCGCCGCGAGCGCGTGGTAGCCGCCGAGCTCAGCGCGCTCGGGGCGGTGGTGCTCGGTGCGGTCCTCGGCGGCCTCGCCCTCGAGCGATGCGAGCCAGTTCGGGGCGGTGTCGGGGTCGACCTCGAAGGCGGCGCGCTCCGCGCGCTCGAGCGCCTCCTCCAGCTCGGGGGTCGAGTCCCCGACGCGGGCGCTCCGCATCCGGCGAGCGTCGATCGGCAGCGCGCGTCCGGTCTCCGCCTCGCACGCGTCGACCGCCGTGCGCAGGGTCAGGTTCACGATCCCCTCGCGATCGAGCCCGGTCGCGAAGGCCTCGCCCACCCGGCGGATCGTCTCCTCCAGCTCGCCGCGCTTGCGCTGGACCTCGTCGATCTTGGACGCGAGCTGGCCCGACATCGCGTTGAACTCGGTTCCGAGGGCCGCGAACTCGTCGGCGCCCTCGACCGGGACCGGCTCGGTGAAGTCGCCGCGGGCGAGTCGTCGAGCGGCTTCGAGGAACTGCTCTATCTGGCCCTGTAGCGCGCGGACGACGACGAGCGACGACAGCAGCGCGAGTACGAGGAAGGCGACGAGGATCGCTCCGATCAGGAGCCAGCGGTCGTGGATCGCGCTCGCCAGGTTCGAGCCCTCCTCGAAGACCCCCACCTTGGTCGGAGGACCGGCCGCCTGGGAGAGCGTCGCGAAGCGCCCGCGGTACTTGTGGCCCGCGATCCTCACGTCGCCGGACTTCGCCCGTGCCGTACCGACCTCGGGCAAGCTCGACGCCAGGACTCGTCCGCCGCTCAGGACACGGACATGGAGCTGTGTGATCCGCTCGACATCCTTGACGTA
>VAWV01000008.1 GCA_005883295.1 Actinomycetota bacterium | reverse complement strand
GGATGCACCTCGAGCGCCGCTTCGGCTCCGGCGCGGTGCTGGCGATCTTCCTGCTCGGCGCCACCGCGGGCGGTGCGCTCACCGTGGCCCTGAGCGTCTACCCGGCGATCGGCGCCAACGGCGGGGCGCTCGCCCTCCTCACGGCGTGGGTGGTGGACGACCTCCTCGCCGGCCGGCGAGGCGACGACCGCGGCAACGACCTGATCGGGGTCACCGTGATCGCCGCGGTCCTGCTGCTTCTCCCGCTCGCCGACCGCGACACGAGCTGGGCGGCCGGCCTGGGCGGCGCGGCGACGGGGGCGATCATCGGAGCGATGATCTCGCCGTTCAGGCGCTAGCGCGGCGATCGCCCCGGCCGAGGACGAGAGTCGATTTGTACGGCTATAGCGCGTACAAATCGACACTCGATCGGAGAGAGCCGGCGCTCCGGCCCCGATCCCCTTCAGTGCCTTCCTTTCACGCGCTAACCGCGATCGCGCCCGCCCGCCCCTCGACCAGCCGGCCGATCCGCACACCGGGGGCGCCGCTGTCCTCGCCGGCCGCGACCAGCAGGCCGCCCGAGGTCATCGCGTCGTAGAGGAGCCAGCGGCGCTCGTCGGAAACGCCGTCCGCCCACTCGACCCAGGGCGAGAGCCAGTCGCGGTTGCGGCGCGTTCCCCCGGCGACGGGGGGCTCGTGGGAGCGCAGGAGGTCGAGCACGCCGTCGATCGCGGGGACGGCCCCGGCCGACAGCTCGGCCGCCACACCGCTCGCCAGGCACAGCTCGTGGAGGTGGCCGAGCAGCCCGAACCCGGTCACGTCGGTCATCGCGCTGGGCCCGGCGTCCAGGGCCCGGGCGGCAGCGTCGCGATTGAGCGTGGTCATCACCTCGAGCGCCGCCGCCGCGGTGGCCGGCGAGGCGAGGCCCCGCTTCAGCGCCGTGGACACCACCCCGCTGCCCACGGGCTTGGTGAGGAAGAGGGCGTCGCCCGCGCGTGCGGTGGAGTTCCGCATCACGCGATCGGGATGCACGGTGCCGGTGACCGCGAGCCCGTACTTGGGCTCCGCGTCGTCGATGGAGTGCCCGCCGACGATCGCGACTCCGGCCGCGGCCGCCGCGTCGGAGCCGCCGCGCAGGATCTCGACCAATGGCTCGCGGCCGAGGTCCTCGACCGAGTACGCCACCAGGTTGAGCGCGGTGAGCGGGGTCCCGCCCATCGCGTACACGTCGGACAGCGCGTTGGTCGCGGCCACGCGCCCGAAGTCGTAGGGGTCGTCGACGATCGGGGTGAAGAAGTCGACGGTGGTGACGACCGCGAGCTCGTCCGAGACCCGGTAGACGGCGGCGTCGTCGGCGGTCTCGAGACCCACGAGCAGGTCCGGCGACTGCGGGCGTGGGAGGCCGGCGATCACGTCGTGGACGAGCCCCGGGGGAAGCTTGCAGGCGCATCCCGCTCCGTGTGAGAGCTGGGTGAGCCTGGGGGAGGCGGCGGGGGCTTCCACGCGCCTATTATCCGCGCCGTGTCAGAGCGCCCGCCGACCGACGCCGAGCTGGAGGCGGCGGTCGAGCGGCTGAGCGACCCGGAGCGCTTTCGCGCTGCCGAGGCCCGCGTCGCCCGCGCGGCGCCACAGCTCCAGCGGGTCCTGGGCCAGGCACTGCACGAGGGCGGGTGGTTCGGCGAGGCCCACGACGCCGAGGTTCTCAAGGCGGCAACCGCGCCGGACGAGGACGAGCGCCTGCGGGCCGTGCGAACGCTCCTTGCCGAGGAGACCCGGATGGGGATGATGGTGGGGGTGGCCGTGGGCTGGGAGCTGGCACTCGAACTGGGACAACACCGACAGGAGGACTGAAATGGACATTCGCTTCCTCGGGCACGCGTGCTTCGAGCTGAGCGAGGGGGACACGCGCGTACTGATCGATCCGTTCCTGACCGGCAATCCGAAGGCCGCCGTGAGCGCAGACGACGTGAACCCGACGCACATCTTCCTCACGCACGGCCACGTCGACCATTGGGGCGACATCGAGTCGATCGCGAAGCGGACGAACGCCCATTGCGTGGCGATCGTGGAGCTCGCGCAGGAGCTCCAGGGCAAAGGCATCGAGAACGTGTCCGATCCGAACCTCGGCGGGACTGTCGAGTTCGACGGGGGCTGGGTCAGGCTGGTGCCGGCGTGGCACACGTCGACCACGCCGGGCGGGACGGTCAACACGCCGGCGGGGCTGCTGGTGAATCTCGGCGGCAAGACCGTCTACCACCTCGGCGACACCTCGCTGTTCTCGGACCTGTCGCTGCCCGGGAGGCGCGACTCGATCGACGTCGCGCTGATGTGCATCGGCGGCCACTACACGATGGACCGCCACGATGCGGTGACTGCCGCCGAGCTGGTCGGCGCGAAGCAGGTCGTCCCGTGCCACTACGACACCTTCCCGCCGATCGAAACGGACGCCGAGGCCTTCAAGAGCGAGGTGAGCGCGTCGGAGGTCGTGGTCATGCAGCCCGGGGACGCGCACTCGGCCTGACGCGCGGGCGACTGGGCCGGCCGCCCTCGCCCGGTTGGCCGGCCAGCCAGTCGATCCGCTAGGCTGCCTCCAGCGACCCCCGAGGAGGCTTCAGACGTGAGCGACGCCGTCACCCAGCGCACCGAACGCGAGGACTTCCAGGCCACGCGCGACCCGGCCGTCATGGAGTCGGCCGACACCGGCCAGGTCAACCTCCTCACCTACGCGGAGCTCTATCGCCTGTGGGAGCGCCAGCACTGGGCGACCCAGGACATCGACTTCACGCAGGACCGGATCGACTGGCACGAGCGGATCGATCCCGACGAGCGCTTCCAGCGGATGTACGGGTTGTCGTCCTTCTTCATCGGGGAGCAGAAGGTGACGGACGAGCTCGGCCCGATGATGCGCGCCATGCCCCAGGAGGACATGCGGATCTTCCTGTCCACCCAGATCGCCGACGAGGCCCGGCACGTGGCGTTCTTCAACCGCTTCTACGAGGAGGTCGGAGTCCTCGAGTCCGACACGCTCGCGGGCCGGCTCGAGGAGACGAGCGAGCACCTCAACCCGAACTTCCACACGCTCTTCGACGAGATGCTCCACTCCCGCGTGGATCGCCTCGCGCGCGAGCCGGAGGACCTCGAGACCCTGGTCGAGACCATCACCCTCTACCACATGGTGATCGAGGGGATGCTGGCCCTGACCGGGCAGCACTTCATCATCACCTACAACGAGGACCAGGGCACGCTGCCCGGGTTCGTCGAGGGGTTCAACAAGATCGCCCGCGACGAGCACCGCCACGTGGCGTTCGGCGCGCGCTTCCTGCGTGAGATGGCGCAGCACGACAGCCGCTACGCGGATGCCATCCAGCGCACGATCGTGGAGTGCGGTCCGGCGGCGGACGGCGTGCTGGCGCCGCCCTGGTACGAGGAGGGGATGGAGGTGTTTGGGGTCAGCCTCGAGGAGACGCGCGAGTTCGCCATGAAGGCGCTCGAGCGGCGCCTCAAGGTGATCGGGCTGGCGCCGGTCGCTTAGGAGCCGGGCGGCCCGGACTCGCCCGCGGGCGTGCCGGACGGGGCCGCCGGGACGGACGACGGCGCCGAGCTCGACTCGCCGGGCGGCGAGCTGGCGGAGGGCTGCGAGGACGAGCCGTCGCTGGCGGGCCCCGCCGAGCTGTCGCCACCGCTACCGCCGCTCCCGCTCCCGTTTCCGTTACCGAGCGTGACGGTCGAGCCGTCCTGCTGGGTGGTCGACCCGCTCGTTCCGCTCGATCCGCTCGATCCGCTCGAGGACGGATTGCCCTGCTCGCCGCTCGAGGACTGCGGCTGACCGGATTGCTGCTGCGGCGGCGGCCCCGCGGAGGCGGCCGTTGTCGTACTTGACTGCGTGGTGGTCGGCTGCGCCGCCGGCGGCGTGGACGTCGAGGCCTTGCTCGTGGACGGCTCGGACTTCTTGGTGGCCTTCTCGGCCGGGGCCACCACCGGCGGGAGCGCGGTGAGCTGGCGTTCGACGATGCCGGGGATCGCCGCGATCGTGGTGGGCGGCGACTGCACCGCCGCCGCGGCCACGCCGTCGTGCGAGCGCGGCGAGAGCGAGCGGTGCGCGGACTGCTTCACCTCGGCCGCGCCTGCCGTGACGATCGCCGCGGCGGCCAGGCCGGCCGCCGCCTTCGTCGCGATGCCGTAGGCGCCCGCCGAGAGCACGCCGCCCGCGGTGGTGCCGGCGGTGCCGGCGGCTGCGCCGGCGCCGGCGCCCGCGAACCCCGCGCCGCCGGCCGCGCTCGAGCTTCCACCGCTCCCGCTCGCGGCGCCCACACCCAGCTTGGACACGAACAGCTTGAGCCCGGCGATCGCCCCGATGGGATAGACCGCCGCCAGCGCGCGGTTCGCCCGCCGGAGCTCGGTCCGGAACGTCCGGCAGCGCTCGCACGACTTGAGGTGCCGGCGCACCGGCGCGGTGGTGCGCGTCAGGCCCTCGGCCACCTGGCCGAGCTCGAGCCGCACCTCCGCGCACGACAGGAGCCGGGCCTCCGCGGCCTCCGCCAGTGATACCCGCGCGCGTACAAGTAGGGACTTGACGCTCGGCACGGTCGTCTCCATCGCCTCCGCGATCTGGTCGTAGGAGAGCGCGTCGATCTCGCGGAGCAGCAGGGCTGTCCGCTGGGTCTCCGGGAGGTCCTGCACGTCGGCCACGATCTGCCGGAACTCCTCGCGCCGGTGGACGGTGTCCGCGGCGCTCGAGCCGCCGTCGCGCTCGAAGACGTCCATCGAGTCCTGCCCGGCCGCGATCGGGCGCCGCAGGTGGTTGAGGCAGCGGTTGCGCGCGATCCGGTAGAGCCACGGACGAGCGTTGATCGAGCGGTCGTCGCCGAGCAGCGCGTGGTAGGAGGCGGCGAACACCTCCTGGAGCACGTCCTCGGCGTCCTCGGTGGAGCCGAGCATGTGCCGGCAGAAGGCCATGAGCCGCGACTGGTAGCGGTGCACCAGCGCCTCGAAGGCCGCCGGGTTGCCGCGGCGGGTGAGCGCGATCAGCCGCTCGTCGGTCTGCAGCCGGAGGAGGGGCGAGCGCCCCGGCAGCGCGGGCAGGCGGGACGCGTGCTGGAGAGCGGAGGCTTCCAAGGTGAGGGCCGGCCGTGTCCGACTGCTCAGACAGCGTAGCTGGAGTGAAGTTGCGCTTCCAGGCTCACCCGGAAGGCAATACGGGCCTAACCTAGATGGGCGCCCGGGTGATGGAACTGGCAGACAGCGGGGCCTTAAAAGCCCTTGCCCTACGGGGCGTGTGGGTTCGAATCCCACCCCGGGCATGCGGAGGAGCGGCCTCCAGGCCCTAACCGGCCGCCTCCCGCGGGGGCAGCTGGAGCCGGTCCTCGGCCGGCAGCCCCGCCGCCAGCTCGCGCGCGCGCTCCAGCTCGGCATCGAACTCGGCGCCGAGGAGCAGCGCCAGGTTGGTGATCCACAGCCAGA
>VAWV01000007.1 GCA_005883295.1 Actinomycetota bacterium | reverse complement strand
CGCCACCGCCACCGCTCACGACGGCTCGGGCAAGACGAAGAAGACCTCCGGCAACGTGACGCTCAAGCGGCCGCCCAAGAAGGACTGATTCCAGGCCGGCTGCGGCCGGGTACGATCCAGGTCAAGTGGCAGGGTCGGGGAGGACACCTGGAAAGCGCACGCGATCGCGTGCGGTGGAGGCTCTTGGCTGGTCGTTCATCGCAGCAGCGCTCGCGATGCTGCTGGCGGTGGGGGCGCTGGGGAGCTCGAACCCGCTGAACGACCTGTTCGCGCTCGGGCAGGGCACCGGGGACATGCCTGCGAAGGCGCCGATCGTGAAGCGCACGGAGCCGCCTTTCGTGGCTACCCCGCTCGCGCATTGCCGCCGTGGCTCGCATCCCGAGCCGGGCGTCGACGGGCGCGTCCCCGCCGGGTCCGCGAGCAAGGGCCTGAGCTGCAACGTGAAGCCGATCGGCCACCAGGGGACCGAGGGCGGCTTCAAGGTCTTCCGCTACGTCGACACGCACGGCCACGTGTGCGCGTTCTACGACACCACTCTGTTGCTCCCGCTCAACGCACTGAACCCGGGCGCGGGGTCGAAGGGCGTCGCGGTGCTCGACATGTCGAACCCGTCCCACCCGGTGCAGACCGACACCCTCACCGCGCTCCCGATGCTCTCGCCGCACGAGTCGCTGAACCTCAACCCAAAGCGCGGGCTGCTTGCGGCGGTCAACGGCAACCCCGCCACTGAGCCGGGCCTGGTCGCCATCTACGACGTCCACGCCGACTGCCGCCATCCGGTCATGGACTCCACGGCGCTGGTCGCCCGCTTCGGGCACGAGAGCGGCTTCTCCTCAGACGGCAAGACGTTCTACGCCACGGCAACCGCGCTCCAGGAGATCACTGCGGTGGACGTCACGAACCCCAAGCACCCGACCGCGGTGTGGCAGGGCCACATCCAGTCGCACGGGATGTCCCTGTCGCCGAACGGAAACCGCGCCTACATCGCGGACCCCACGGGCAAGAACATGCTGATCCTGGACACGAGCCAGATCCAGGCGCGGAAGCCGAATCCTCACGCCCGGGAGATCAGCCGCCTCACGTGGAAGGCAGCGTCGATCCCGCAGAACGCGATCCCGTTCACCGAGCACGGACATCCGTACGTGCTCGAGATCGACGAGTACAACCAGTCGACGCTCAACCCGGGCGGCGACCCGGACATGGTCGGCGCGGCTCGGATCATCGACATCGGTAACGAGGCCAAGCCCCAGGTGATCGCGAACCTGCGCCTCCAGATCGACCAGCCTGGGCCGCACGCGGCGGCGACGAAGGCGGGCGATCCCGGCACCGGCAACGCCGCCCAGGGGTACGCAGCGCACTACTGCAACGTCCCGACGCGGGTGAACCCGAAGGTCGTCGCGTGCTCGTTCATCGCCTCCGGCCTGCGCATCTTCGACATCAGCAGGCTGAGGCACCCCAAGGAGATCGCGTACTTCGTGGCGCCCCCGAAGCCGCGATCGGAGAACGGCGAGTCGGACAGCGACTTCGCGATGTCGATGCCCGCATTCGCGCCGAGGCAGCGCCAGATCTGGTGGACGGACGGCACCAGCGGATTCTACGTGGTGAGCGTCTACAAGTCGGTATGGCCGCACGCAAGGCGCTCCCACAAGCCGAAGCGCGATGGCGCCCCCGCTCGCGCGCGCGGCCAGGGCGAGGACCGGGACCCGACGCTCCGGCGGTAGCTCAGCCGCCGACCCGGTAGCGAATGTGCGTCGCGTTCGGGGAGGCGGTCACCTCGACCAGCTCGAGGCCCGGGTCCTCCACGCCGTCGAACAGGCGCTCGCCGGCGCCGAGCAGGACCGGAGCGACGTCGAGTGTGATCTCGTCGATCGCGCCGGCGGCGAAAGCCTGCCGCACCGTCGAGGCGCCACCCGCGATGGAGATGTCGTGGTCACCGGCAACGGCCCTCGCCTGCCCGAGGGCGGCGTCGAACCCGTCGGCGACGAACTGGAACGTGGTCCCGCCCTCCATCTCGATCGGGTCGTGGGGGTGGTGCGTGAGCACGAAGACCGGGGCGTGATACGGCGGCTCATCGCCCCACCAGCCGCGCCAGTCCTCGTCCCACTCGCCACGGATCGGGCCGAACATGTTGCGTCCCATGATGACCGCACCGCGGCGCTTCATCAGGTCGTCGCGCGCGGCGGCGTCCGCCTCGTGGACCTGATCGCCCCTGTGCCATTCGTGGAGCCTGAGGCCGCCGACGCCGATCGGGTTCTCGCGGCTCTGGTCCGGGCCGGCGACGAACCCGTCGAGGGAGATGGACATGTGGCATGTGATCCGTGTCATGTGAACCAGGACCACCGAGGCGATGGAAACTCATCGGGGCCCCTACAGGTAGCGGTGCGCGACACCCGCGGCGAGGCGGGTGAGCGACAGGGGCAGATGCTGCCACACGCGCTCGAGCCGCCCCTGGCGGGCGCGGCCCTCCAGCGCGCGCCCTACGCTCGCACGGGGGCTCGCCGCCACTCCGCCGGCTGCGCCCGGGACGTAGTCGTAGCGGTACTCCGGCACCTCGCGGGCGCTCCACTGGGCCTTGAAGCCCGCGAGCGACGAGCCCGGACGTGCGTGGCCGAAGTCCATGTGTGCGTACCCCGCCGCGGCGGCCCACTCGATCACGTGCCAGTAGAGGGCGTGATTCGGGCGCACGTCGAGGCGCGAGTCGTCGCTCCCGTTGTAGAGGAGGTCCACGCCGTCGCCGAGCGCGTGGTAGACCCCCGCGGCCACGATGTCGCCCTCGTGCTCGGCCACGAAGAGCCGGAAGGCGCCCGATGGGCCGAGCAGCCGGCGGTCCTCTCGGAGCTGGCGGTAGGGACGCGGCAGCGTGCTCCGCCTGCGCATCGTTCGCAGGTAGAGGGCGTAGAAGGCGCGCAGGTCGTGCTCGGAGCTCGCCTCTCTTCCAGCCCACGCGGAGCTCATCGGCATCGGCCGCCAGCTCGAGGATCCAGGTGGGGTGCTTGGGCAGCGGCCGAAGCTCCGGCCCGAGCTCCTCGTACCCGCCGGTGCGCGCGTGCAGCGTCCACACCCGGGCCCCGCGGTCGTCGGTCAGTCGGCACGCGGCCTCGATCAGCGCCCGAACGCCGTCCTCGTGCGGAGCGAGCGGCCCCGCGGGCGGCACCACGGGCAGCGAGCGCATCCGCCTGCCGGTCAAAAGCCCGCGCGTCCGCACGAGCGGCAGACCCCCGACCACCTCGCCCTCCGGCGACTGGAGCGCCATGTAGGCGGGCCGATCGCCATAGGCCGCACGCAGGATCTCCGCCCAGGCACCCAGGTGGTACGGCCCGGCGTCCGGGTGCTCACGGACGAACGCGTCCCAGCGCGCGTCCGCGACGGGATCGATCGGGACGACCGAGAGCGAGTCCGCAGCGGCAGCAAAGCCGGCCAGGCCTGGCGCTACGGTGTTGCGCTCGTGGCCGGTCACGACCGAAACGCCTCCGAGGGCCGGCCGCCCAGCCTCCTCGCACGGCGCCCGCGGCTGCCCGAATCGGTGGAGGTGCACTCCTCGCCCGACCCGATCCGGCGGGATTGGGACGAGCTCGCAGAGCGGACCGGCGCCGCGCCGTTCCTCCAGGCCGGCTGGATCGAGGCGTGGCACGGGGCCTTCGGGTGGGGGCCGCTGACCGTCCTCGCCGTCCGCCGCGAGGGACGGGTGGCCGGGGTGCTGCCGGTGCAGGCCAGGCGCGGCGCGCTCACGTCGCCGACAGACTGGCAGACGCCGCTGTTCGGGCCCGTGGTCGAGGACCGCGATGCCGCCGAGCAGCTTGCACGCGGGCTCCTGGCGCGTACCGGCAGGCGCGCGGACCTGTGGTTCCTCCCTCCCGACCGCCCCGGCGTCGTGGAATGCGCGGCCGCGGCCGGCTTGGCCGGCTTCGGGAGGATCGTCCGGACGATTACCCGGGCGCCGTATGTGCCCGTGGAGGGTCCGTTCGAGCAGTACATGGGAAGCCTCGACCGCAAGTTCCGTAAGGAGATCGGCCGCCTCAGACGGCGCCTTGAGGAGCGCGGGGAGGCGCGCGTGGTCTACGAGGACGGGACCGAGCGCCTGGATGAGCTCTTGGCAGATGGCTTCCGCCTCGAGGGCTCGGGCTGGAAGGAGCGTGCGGGGACGGCGATCCGGTCGGACCCGGCCGTGGAGGACTTCTACCGTGCGATCGCCCGCTGGGCGGTGGAGCGGGGCTGGCTGCGGCTCGCCTTCCTCCGCCTCGACGGGCGGGCGATCGCGTTCGACTTCTGCCTCGAGCACGCCGGCGTCTTCTACGTGCTGAAGGGCGGCTTCGAAACCGAGGAGCGGCGGCTCGCGCCCGGCACGCTGCTCACCCGCGACGGCATCGAGCGGGCCTTCGAGCTGGGGCTCTCCTCCTACGAGCTCCTCGGCCAGGCCGACGACTACAAGCGGAGCTGGACCTCCCACACGCGCGAGCGCCTCCGCTTCCAGGCCTTTCCGGGCACGCCGGCGGGCTTCGCCGAGTACGCCGCGTGGCGCTACGGCCGGCCGCTCGTGAAACGGATCGCCGCTAGTGGCAGCTCGTCGAGCCCGAGTCCGTGAACGACTGGCCGGCGATAGGCACGAACTTCCAGTCGTAGCTCGACGGGTGGAGCGTGAGGCGCAGCACGCCGAACGTGGAGTTGTTCCTCACCTGGCTGTTCGGCTGGATGGTGCCCCAGTCCACCAGGCTCTTGCCGCCGGTCCCGACGACGAACTCGCGGATGCCCTTCGAAGGGTCGGCCGCCGCGCTCGGGCTCTGGGGTGCGAAGCGCTCGTAGAGGTGGTCGTGCCCGGTGAGCAGGACGTCGGCGTTCGCGCGGTAGAGGTCGGTGAAGAGCGAGCCCATGTTCGAGTTGTTGCCCGCCATGCCCGAGCTGAAGCGAGGGTGGTGCCAGAAGGCCAGGGTGCAATTGGTGGTGTTCTTCGAGAGGTCGTTGCGAAGCCACTTCTCCTGCGGCGAGCCCGAGACGCAAGCGACGATCGAGCAGTTCGAGTTCAGCTCGATGATGTGCCAGGTGTCGAGGTTGAACGAGTAGTAGCCCTTGCCGGTCGAGCCGGTCGGGTCGCCCACGCTGTTGAAGTAGTCGAAGTACCCGGCCGCTCCGGAGGTGAGGTACTCGTGGTTGCCGATCGCGGGGTGGTTGAGCGCGTTGGCGCGACCCCATGTGCTCGCGTACACCGACTGGAACTTCGAGAGCGCGGCGTCGTCGTACTGCTCGTCGCCCAGGGTGAGCACGCCGGAGAGGCCCGTGTTCAGCAGCAGGTCGGAGGTGGCCTTCTGCTGGCAGCGGCCGGACACCCCGAGGCCGCCGTTGTAGCCCGGGTCGGAGGGGTCGCACGCGATGTCGCCCGCCGCGGCGACCACCGGGTCGGGACCCGGTGCGGGGGAGGGCGTGGGGGACGGGGTGACAGACCCCTTGTCGCTGTGCGCCTTGACCGTGGCGGCGCTGAGCGCCGTGTCGTAGAGGGCGACCTCGTCGACGGTCCCGTTGAAGAACGAGCCACCGGAGCTCTGCCCGATCGAGAGGGGCAGGGTGTTGTTCGCCATCGTCCGGTTGGTCACGCTCCCGGTCACGTCGTTGCCGTCGATGTAGAGGTGGACGGCGGAGCCGTTCTTGGTGGCGGCCACGTAGTGCCAGCTGGTGTCGGTCACGGCGGTGGTGGAGTAGACGAGGTCGCCGACCGTGGCCTGGCGCAGGACCAGCCGGTTCGACGAGTTGAACGCGAGGAGCCACGCGTTCGCGCCCTGCGAGGCGATCGCCTGGTAGGAGGGAGCCCCGAAGCTGTTCCGCTTGACCCAGGCCTCCACGGTGAAGTCGTCACCCACGTCGAGCGACGCCGAATGCGGCACGCTCACCGTGCCGCTGCTGCCGTCGAGGGTCACCGCGGTGTCGGGATCGCCGGCGATCGCGCCCACCGCGCCCAGCGTGGAGCCTCCCTGGTAGGTCCCGGCGTTCGCGCCGTAGCTGTCGCAGGCGCTGGTCCCGGAGGACTCGCCCAGCCGCCAGTAGCTCACGAGCCCGGCCGTGCCCGTGATCGTGGCCGCGTACGCCGAGCCCGAGTCGACGGGGCAGGTGGCCGCGCTCGCGGCGGACGGCAGCGCGAGCAGAAGGCCCGCCGCGACAGCGAGGATGCTGGCGCGAAGACGCAAGGGTGGCTCCTTTCCCCTGTTGACCCGCATAGGAATCCGTTCCTACGCGACCAAGGTACGGACCACAGCGCCTCTGCGCAACGCTCTGGACGCATATCGGAGCAACTTGAGGCCGAATCCTCCGCACCTGCTGCAAGGATTCGCCCGTGTCCTCGACCGTGGCCCTGATCGACGGCGAGCACCATCCGTCGGTGGTCCGGGGTGCACTGGATGCGCTCGACCGCGAGCGCGGCCTGGCCGGCGTGGTGTTCTGTGGCGGCGAGGAGAAGACCGGAGCGGCGGTGCTCGAGGCGGCGGCGGAGCACTACGGGCGCCCGATCGAGACCGGCGGGCCCGAGGCGGCGCTCCGGTCGCTGGCCGCGCCGGGCCGCGCGGTGGTCGACCTCGCCGATGAGCCGGTTCTGCCCCCGGCCCGGAAGCTGGAGCTCGCGGCGCTCGCCCTGCACCTCGAGATGAGCTACGAATCGCCGGGTCTGGTGCTGCAGCCGCCGCCCTACGCGCCGGTCGCCTTCGATGGGCCAAAGCTCGCGGTCATCGCCACGGGGAAGCGCACGGGCAAGACCGCGGTGGCGGGCCACTGGGCGCGGCTCCTCCTGGATCGCGGTGCCCGCCCCGTGATCGTCTCGATGGGTCGTGGCGGCCCGCCGGAGCCGCAGCTCGCGCGCGCCGGAACCGGACTGGACGACCTCGTCTCGATCGTCGAGGCCGGCCGCCACGGCGCCTCCGACTACCTTGAGGACGCGGTCCTTGCGGGGGTGGACGCCGTGGGCTGCCGGCGAGTCGGCGGCGGGCTCGCGGGCGAGCCATACGACTCGAACGTCGCCGAGGGGGCCGAGCTGGCGGCGCAGCAGGATCGGGGCACGATCGTCTTCGAGGGGTCCGGCTCGTGCATACCGCCGGTGATCGTGGACAGGACCGTCTGCATCGTGGGGGCCATGCAGGCGGCCGTGCGCGAGCTCGGTGCCTACCGGCTGATGCGCTCCGACCTGGTGCTCGCCGCTGACTGGCTCGACGACGGCGGCCTGCGCGAGATCGAGCGCTTCGTGACGGGGCCGATCATGAGGTTCACCCTCCGGCCCGAGCCCGCCGAGTCGCTCCCGGACGGTGCCCGCGTCGCGCTCTTCACGACGGCGGCGGGGCCGTGGGAGGGCCTCGACCCGCTGGTGGCGTCGGCGAACCTGGCCCGGCGGTCGTCACTCGAGGCGGACCTCGGGCGGGCCCGGAACGAGAACTGCGACGTCTACCTCACGGAGCTCAAGGCCGCCGCGATCGACACGGTGGCGATGCACGCTCGCCGCGAGGGCGCCCGCGTGGTGTTCGTCCGCAACCGTCCCGTGGGTCTCGAAACCGACCTCGACACCGAGCTGCTCGGCCTGCACGACGATGCCTGAGACCCTCGTCATGAAGGGCGCCCACGGCCTGCCCTACTCGAAGGGCCTGATGGCCCAGTCGCTGTCCGCATCCGGCCTCGCGCCGGACCGCGCCTACGACGTGGCCCGGGTGCTCGAGGCCCGCCTGGACGAGCGCGGCGAGCCCTATATCGAGGTCGGGGAGCTGAGGGAGCTCGCCGCCAGCGTGCTGCGCGAGCACGAGGGCGACGCCGCCGCGCAGCGGTTCCTCGACTGGGAGGAGCTCGGCCGCCTCGAGCGGCCGCTCATCGTCACGCTCGGCGGCGCGCCGGGAGTCGGCAAGTCCACCCTCGCCACCCTGCTCGCCGGTCGCATGGGGATCACGCGGGTGATCGCGACGGACGCCATCCGCAACGTCATCCGCGCGTTCTTCTCACACGAGTTCATGCCGGTGGTCCACTACTCGTCGTTCGAGGCCGGCATGTCGATCGATCCGGACGAGGTGGGCCACGGCGATCCCGACATCGTCGGCTACCTCCGTCAGGTCGCGAGCGTGCGGACCGGCATCGTCGCGATAGTCGAGCGGGCGGTCACCGAGAGGACCCCCATGATCCTCGAGGGCGTGCACCTCCTGCCGGGCGCGACCAAGGCGCCGGGCTGCGTTCTCGTGGAGGCCGTGGTGGCCATCGAGGAGGAGGACGTGCATCGCAGCCACTTCTCCCTTCGGGCCGGTGACCGGCCCGCCACGCGCTACCTCGACCGCTTCGATCAGATCCGCAAGCTCCAGCGCCACCTCGTCGAGCGGGCCCGCGGCCGCGGCGTGCCGGTGATCGATGCCACGAGCATCGACGCGGCCGTGGGCGCCGGGGTCGAGCTGATTCGCAGCGCCGTGGCGGCGGAGCGCTCGCGCTAGCGCACGACGAACGTGCGGTGCGTGGCGGGCCCGCGCCGCAGTGTGCTGCGGGCCCTCGCCCACACGACGTAGTGGCCGCGGCGGAGCTCACCCGGCAGGGTGAGGGTCCACGACGAGGTCCCCCTCGCCTTGATGAAGTGCCGGTGGGAGCACTTGACCGCGGGTCCGAAGGAGCTGCTTGGCGACGGCCACCTCGACCCGCCGGATACCACCCGCGCAGCCCAGGTCACGGGCCGTCCCGCGGATCGTCAGGTGGCCGTCGGCCACGTGGACGTGGCGGATCCTGGTGCGCAGTGAGCTGCTCCCCACGCACGGTCCGCGGCCTGCCGCGAGGTCGCGGACCAGGGCCACCCAGTTGCGCTGGTGCTGGTGGCCCTTGCCGCTGTTCTTGAGCACCACGGTGTCGGAGCCGTCCGGGTTCTTGGTGAGCGCCGGCGGCTCACCGCGGTAGAGCGGCGTGCCCTGCGCGCGGGTGATGTAGGTGTAGCCGCCGGACGACACGGTCTCGTTGTAGTCGCCCTCGAACGAGCCGTCGCGGGAGAACGCGTCGTAGTAGGCGTGCGAGGGCTTCACGTCCACCTTGAGGGGCGCGCTGAACGTCTTCCCGCCGTCGCGCGACTCCTGGTAGAAGGTGTCGATCGTCGGCGAGAACAGCGGTGGGTTGCGCGACTCGTTCCGCTGTCGGTACGCAACGTGGACCCTCCCGTCGGTCCCCACTGCGACGGTCACGTTGTAGTGGTCGATGCCGTCGTTCGGCTTACCCGGGTTGACCTTCTTCGGAGCCGACCAGGTGGCCCCGTTGTCGGTGGACCTGCTGATCAGCGCGTCGTTGGCCTGGTCGGTGCGGAAGCGCCCGTCGTCGAACACCGCATACAGGGCGCCGGACTTCGGATCGACCGCCGCGGCGGGCAGCCCGTCGGAGGCGCGCTGCGCGCGGATCCCGTTCGAGCGGTTGGCCGTGATCTGTATGGGCGGCTCGAACGCGAGCGGCAGCGGATAGGGCGTGGACCCCGCATTGGGCGCCGCGATGAGGACGTGGTTGGTGGTGCCGGGCGGGACCTCGGGCTCGTCCGGGCCGGTCGGCACCCCGCCTGAGATCGTGTCGATCACGATCCCGAGGCCGCCGTTCTTCATCACCATCGGGTAGGCCCCGATCCCCTGTCCCGGGAACACGACGGGCGCCAGCGTCTGGAGGTCCGGCAGCCAGTTCGAGAGCTTGTCGCAGTCGTGGTCGCAGTAGTCGTAGACGACGGGCGCGACGCGATCCCA
>VAWV01000304.1 GCA_005883295.1 Actinomycetota bacterium | reverse complement strand
GGCGCAGCGCTCGCCCGGCGACAGGACGTCCGGGTTCATGCCGAGGCACATCGAGCAGCCGGCCGAGCGCCAGTCGAATCCGGCCCGGCGGAAGACCTCGTCGAGGCCCTCCCCCTCGGCCTCGGCCTTCACCTGCTGCGACCCGGGGACGACCATCGCGTTCACGTGGCCGCTCACCCGCCTGCCCTCCACGATGCGCGCGGCCGCGCGCAGGTCGCCGATGCGGGAGTTCGTGCAGGAGCCGATGAACACCCGGTCGAGCTCGATCTCGCGGATCGGAGTGCCTGGGCGGAGCTCCATGTACCGGAGTGCGCGCTCCTCGCCCTCGGTCGACGGCTCGGGCACCTCGCCGGTCACCGGCGCGACCATCTCGGGCGTCGTCCCCCAGGTGACCTGCGGTGAGACCGCCGAAGCATCCACCTCCACCTCGTTGTCGAATGTCGCCCCATTCTCGGTGCGCAGAGCCGTCCAGTCCTCCACGGGCAGCGGGCCGGGGGCGGCGGGGCGGCCGTCGAGCCACTCGAACGTGACGTCGTCGGGGCCGATCATCCCGGCGCGTCCGCCACCCTCGATGGTCATGTTGCAGATCGTCATGCGCCCCTCCATCGAGAGGCGCTCGATCGGCTCGCCGGCGTACTCGATCGCGTAGCCCACGCCGCCGGAGACCCCGACCTGGCCGATCGTGGCCAGGATCAGGTCCTTGGGCGTGACCCCAAAGCCCAGCTCGCCGCGGTACAGGACCCGCATCGACTTCGGCTTCGACTGCATCAGCGTCTGGGTGGCGAGCACGTGCTCCACCTCACTCGTCCCGATGCCGACCGCCAGTGCGCCGAAGGCGCCGTGCGTGGCCGTGTGGGAGTCGCCGCAGACCACCGTCATCCCGGGCTGGGTGGCCCCCAGCTCCGGCGCGATCACGTGGACGATCCCCTGGCGGTCGGAGCCGATCGAGTAGACCGGGATCCCGAACTCCGCGCAGTTGCGCTCGAGGGTCTCGACCTGGATCCGGGACAGGTGGTCGGCGATCTGCGCCGCGACCTTCGAGCCGTCGGTGGGCACGTTGTGGTCGGCGGTGGCCAAGGTCCGGTCCGGGCGGCGCACCCGGCGGCCCCCGAGCCGCAGGCCGTCGAAGGCCTGGGGCGAGGTGACCTCGTGGACCATGTGGAGGTCGACGTAGATCAGCCCGGGCGCCACCTCGTGGCTCGCCCAGATCTTGTCGAAGAGCGTCCTCGGCTCGGGCACGGTCAGCTCCTCCTCAGGCCGGCGCTCACCACGGCCGTGAAGCTGGCCTCGCGGTCGCCCGGGTTCTCGAAGTGGTGCGGCAGGTCGGCGTCGAACGTGACCGCATCGCCGTCCTCGTGGATCGGCGGGTCATCCGGCCCGCCGGTCGCGGCGCCCGGGGCGAGCACGTGATGCGAGACCTCGGCGCGCTGACCGGGGAGCGGTGGCGTGAGCACCTCGTACGAGTGGCCGCGGGCACGCGCACCGCCGGGCCGGCGCTCGGCGCGCCGTACCACCGTCACGCCGTCCGCCTCGTCAAGGCGCAGCAGCTGGGAGAGCGACAGCTCGAGGCCGCCCGCGATCCGGGCCGCCACCGCGAGCGTCGGGCTCGTCTCGCCGCGCTCGACCTGGGACAGCATTGGCGCCGAGACTCCCGCTCGGTCGCCCAGGTCGCGCAGCGAGAGGTCCATCGCCTCCCGGAGGGCGCGGACGCGGGGCCCGATCCGCAGGGGCTCGGGTGGCGCGATGGTGCTCATGTGTGCCGCTGTACGTTATCACGTACGCACGTATGCCGGAACGCTCACTGCGCGCCCGGCGCCGCCGCGATCCTCCAGTGGCCGTGCTCCTTCTGCAGGTCGGTGAAGGTCGACCGGGCTGCGGTGGCCAGCACGGCTGTGGCGTGGTCGCCCTGGATCTTCACGTCGGTGACCTTCACCTTCCGCAGGGCCGCCAGCACGCGCGGGCCGGCCTGGTTGTGGATGCGGTCCAGGGCGATGCCGCAGTCGCTCGTCCCCATCGTGCTCCGGATCCTCGCGACGAAGGCTCGGCGCGTGGCGCTCGCCATCAGGGAGCACGCCTTCGCGCCGTCCCCGGAGACGAAGGCGTCTAGGTAGCCGTGCATCGTCGACGCCACCTCGTCCTCGGCGCTGCGGCCGCACCCCGAGAGCGCGACGGTGACGGTGGCGAGGATCGCCGTGAGGCGCCTCACAGCGCCGCCTCGATCAGCCGCCGGAGCTCCGCGGCATCCGGTGGATCCGGCGTGTTCACGAGGTCCGGGCGCTCCAGGACCGCCCCCACGATGGCGTCCACCTGGTCGGCGCGCACGCCGAGGTCTGACAGCGCGGTGGCGCCCGAGAGCGCTGCGAGCTCCGCGACCCGGTCGGGTGCCGCCTCGGCCCTCCGCTCGGCGCCGAGCGCCTCCGCGAGCTGCGCCAGCTGTTCCGGCGCCCGCGGAACCATCGCCCGGAGCGTGTGCGGGAGGAGCACGGCGTAGGCCCGCGCGTGCGGAGCGCCGGTCACCCGGACGAGCGTCTGGCCGACCACGTGGTGGAGCGCGAACCCCGCGGAGCCGACCGCGTAGCCCGCCAGGATCGCGCCCAGCGCGAGGGCGAGCCTCGCGTCAGCCTCGTCGCGTGACTCGAGCCCGTGCGCGAGCCGCGACGCCGCCCGCAGCGCCGCGAGCTCCGACACCGGGTTGGCGACCGGCCCGTAGAGGGCCTCGGCGGCGTGCGCCAGCGCGTTCATCGCGCTCGCGGCCCGGGGCTC
>VAWV01000006.1:5840-10090 GCA_005883295.1 Actinomycetota bacterium | reverse complement strand
CCGTAGGGCAGCTTCCTCTTCCACACGAGCCTCCCGCTGTCCGCGTTGACCGCGAACACCCAGCCGCGCGTGCTGGCCACGTACATGCACCCGTCGGCGATCACGGGCGTGCCCGTGAAGTCGCCCTCGGCGCCCACCGACTTCGTCGAGAAAGTCCAGGCCGGCGACAGCGTAGGCACGTCGGCCTCGGAGATGACCTTCTCGTGGAACTGGGTCCGGCTGTTCGAGTAGTCGCCGCCGTAGCTCCGCCACTCGCCACCCGGCACGCCCGTTGCAGCGCAGCCGGGGGGCGGCTTGCTGGCGTTCGCTACTGGGGCCGCGACCGCGACGAGGGCCGCGGCCGCCGCTACGGCCGTGAGCCGCACGTCACCACACCCCTCATGGCGACCAGGGGCTCTCGGTCAGTGACTTCAGGACCTCGCGGCGGGTGCGCGGGCCCGGGATCTGGTTCATGCGAAGCGGCGCGGACTCGGTGAGCGTGCCCTGGCGCTGGAGGTACCCCTGGTCGCGGAGCTTCTGCACCTGGTCGCAGTGGATCTGGTGCACCCTGTGATCGGGGTCGAAGTTGTACGCGTGGGCGGCGTTCCGGCCGAGGATCGCGTTGCGGATGGTGCGCGACGGGTGCGGCGCCTTGCGCAGCGGGTTCTCCACGTCGCCCTCCAGGCCGTGGGGGAGCTTGTAGAGCTCACGGCCGCGCTCGGTGAAGTCGAAGCGGCGCAGGGCCACGATCTCCTTCTGCGGCGAGCCGTACCACAGGCTGTCCGTGCCCCAGGCGATGCGCTTCGGGCCGACGTACGTGATCAGCTTGCCGAGCAGGTGCGCCGCCTGGTCGGGGTCGTCCATCACGCTGCGCCACACCGACCCGAGCTCGGCCCAGACGTTCGGCACGTTCCCGAAGTGCTGTCCCTTCTTGCGGAAGCGGGCCGCCTCGTAGTGGTTCTCGCGCAGGCTCTTGATCAGGCCGTCCACCGTGTTGGTGTTGGACCGCGCCTTGGCGTCGCCGCGGTAGGCGCGCTGGGTGTCGCCGATGTCGTAGCCGGAGTGGTAGACGAGGAAGCGCACGTGGGGATGGGCCTTGGCAGCAGGGCCTATGTCGCGCGGGGTTGCTGCACGCTGGTCGAAGCCCGGGAGAGCGAAGCCCTTGTGGGTCGCCACGACGGGCGGGATCTCCGGGTACTTCTCGCTCACCTTCTTGACCTGGTGGAGGAACTCCGCCCCCACGTCGCTGTCGAGGAACCAGCCGCTCGCGTAGGGCACGTCGCCCCACGCGCAGTAGGTCTTCCAGCCGCGGAGCTTGTCCCGGTAGAGACGGGCCCGCTCCATCATCAGGTCGAGTTCCTCGGTGAGGTAGAGCGGCCGCGGGTGGGGACCGGGGTTGATGGTCCCGGTCGAGCCGCGGTTGGGCATCACGAACGCGTGCATCACCGATCGCCTGGAATGGGCCAGGTGGTTGACCGTGTCGATCGTCTTGACGGCCTCCTTGATCGGCAGCGGGTTGTTCGTGTCGGGCGAGGTCGGCACCACCGACAGGACCGTCGCCGTGGTGGCAGAGTCGAGGAAGAGCTCCTTCAGGTAGTGGAAGCGCGAGAGGTTCTCGATCGGGTCGATCTCACCGGCGCCGCCGCCCCGGATGTGGCCGCCAGGTCCGATTCCCGGCTTGCCGCCGGTCACCGGCGACGCCTGCGGCCAGATGGCCGCGAAGAACGCCTCGATCGCCGGGTTGGTGACGCGCCACATCCCGTGCGGGTCGACGTGGTGCGACTGGACGTCGAAGATGAACTCCCCGGGGAGGTTCCGAAGCGTCTCGAGCCCGTGCCTACCGGCCCACTCCAGGTCGCACGCGTTCGTCGTCGCGGTGTTGTGCGCCAGCGCGCCGTAGTTGCCGAAGACGCCGGGGCGGATCACGTCGATCGCCCAGAAGCCGATGGCCATCGCGGCCGTGGTGCGGACGAACTCGGAGCGCGACATGTTGAACCTGCGCCGCCACCGCTCCGTCTCCTCGTCGGCCAGCCGCATGATCCCGATCTGCTCCCTGCTCGGGGGCGGCGGGGCGTACTCCTCGTTGGAGGCCGGGAGGATGTCGACCGGCAGGTCCTCCGGCATGTCGGCCCAGGAGTGCCGCCGCGGCGAGGACGCCACGATATCGGGACCAGAACGCTTCCAGTTGATCACCGCGTCACCTCGTATCCCCCCGTTTTGCTACGGCGTAACCTTGAAAAGTAGGTCACCACCTCGCCGGGCTTGAACCCGCTCTGGGCCGTGACCGGCAGCTGCCAGCTGAGCCTCTGGCTCGTGGCCCCGATATAGGGCGCGCCGATCCCGAGCTCCGATGAGTCGAAGTCGAGCTTCCGTCCGCTGCTCGTCTGGCCGTCCGAGAGCGGGAACGCGGATCCGGTCTTGCCCAGGCAGGGGAAGGCACACGCGGTGACCGTGTGGTAGATGCTCGTTCCCTCGCCGTTCGTGAAGTCGAGGTCGGTGCCCAGCTTCACGGTGGGGACACCGAACGTCGAGCGCGTGGAGAGGTCGCCCGGCGTGTACTGGAAGTCCGCGATGCCGACCTGCCTCGTGGAGGCTCCCGTCGAGCCGGTCCACTTGCCGCCCGGCCCGCTGTGGTTGCCGTTCTCGGCGTAGTGCCCGTGGGTGACGAGGCCCTGCATGCACAGGCGGCCCTTGGCCGGACCGGCGTCGCAGCCCGGCGAGTCGTTGCGCGGCGCCCGGAAGGGATCCACGCCGGGGGCCGTGGGCTTGCCGCCCGTATCAGGCGCAAGGAGCGCCACGGCGATCCCCATGTCCTCGTAGGAGGCCAGGCGCGTGGTGTCGTACGTGGCGTTGCTCCGCAGGATGTCCCCCGGCTTCACGCGGACACCCCAGCGCGGCAGCCCCTCGACGGACATGGAGAAGTCCCAGGAGTCAGGCGGCCCGCCCCAGCGCGAGTGGTCCTTGTAGTTCCAGTAGCGCGCGACCCCGTTGTAGATCCGGGTCTTGCTCACGCGCTTCGTGACGGTGCGGTGTCCCTGCTTCTGCTTGACCAGCTCGCCGCCGGGCCGGAGGAGGTCGATGTCGTTCTGGACCCCGCCCGGGTGCACGTGCCCGCCGATGCCGATCAGCGTCCCGCCGGTGAAGTGGTTGATCCCACCCAGCGAGCCGCCGGACTTCGGGAGCTGGAAGTCCTTCCCCTTGCCGTTGCCCGGCAGCCCCTGCCCGACGAACTTGTTGCCCCACGGATCGTGCGCGGCGCACTCCTGCGCCGGCCAGGTGCAGGTCCCGTTGCGCCCGTACTTGCGCTGCACGTTGAAGACGGGGTAGCCGGATGGCCGCACGTCGAGCCAGACCGGATACGCGGGCTTGATGCCGAGCTGCTGTGCCTTGGCCTGCGGGATGAAGTCCACGTCGTAGGTGATGTAGACCTCCATGGGATTCGCGACGGCCGAGTGCACCATGTAAAGGAGCTGCCACTGGTCGGTCGCCCTGATCGGCATCCCGTAGCCCCTCGGGTACGGAGCGATCGTCTTCTCCTCGCCGGCCGCGAAGAACGGCCCGCTGCCGTAGGAGGGCTCCGAGAGCCAGGTGCCGTGGTGGAGGTGCACCTGCTCGACCGGAGGCACTGTTCCGTCGGGCCGCATGAGGTTCGGCTTGAAGCGGGTGATGAAGCCGTTCCGATCCGGCTTCTCGATCGTCACCGGCGTGACGAGGACGTCGTTCTGCCCCGGCTTGACGAGGATCGGCCCGTAGGCGAACCGCAGGCGCTCGCACGCGCCCGGGTAGCGGACGTAGTCGGGGGCCTTCCAGCCTTCGAGCTTGTAGAACTTCTTCTGGTAGGGATCGCGCGAGTCGAGCGCGCACGGGCGTGGCTGGCCGATGGTGGCGGCGAAGTTGGGCTCGGGGCCGGGGCCGCTCGACGCGCCCGCTGCGCCGGTGCCGAGGGCCACCGCCAGGATTGCCGCGGCCACCCCGAGCATCGCGGCGAGCACGCATGCGCGCCGGCGACGAGCCGTGTCTCGGATGATTTCCCTCAACCCTGCCTGCCCTGCACCGCCGTTAACTCCTCCAGCGGGACGCCTCCTGTGGCCAGAACCTTACCGAACGGTCAGTTAGGGTGCGTCGCCAGTCCTCGATGCGTGTGTATACCGCGAGGAGGGCGCTCTCTAACGCCGATATGTGGCGGTGAGGCGGCCCTGTCCGATTGCCGCGCTCGCGACCGCGCCCGTGACCTCGCTCGGCGAGGCACCCGCCGCGAGCCCGCTGCGCCG
>VAWV01000006.1:0-5767 GCA_005883295.1 Actinomycetota bacterium | reverse complement strand
CCGGCCCGCGCACCCGGCGGAAGCGAGCCGGGTCCGATGTGCGACGTGCTCGGCACGATGCCGAGCACCGTCCAGTGGGTGAAGGTCCCACCGGGGGCGTCGGGGTCCTCGAGGACGAGCGCGAGCTCAGCCGCACGCCGCGGCACGCCCGACCACTCGAGCGGCGGCGAGGTCCGGGCGCCGTCGCAGGTGAACTCCTTGGGCAGGGTCGCTCGGTCCCGGAAGGCCGGGCTCGAGAGCCGGATCGTTGGCGGCGCGGAGGGTGCGCGGACCTCCGCCTTCTTCGCTTCGCCGCATCCGCTCAGCGCCGTCAACAGGAGCGTGGCCGAGGCGGCCCATCTCACTGCCCTCAGGTTCAACTCACCTGTAGCCTTCCACGCCTGCAAGGGGGAGGTGCGAGATGCATGCACGCATGAGCAGGATTGCGGGACTGCCGCCGGAGCGGATCGACGAGGCGCGTCAGTACTTCGAGCAGCAGGAACTGCCGGCGCTCGAGCAGCAGAAGGGCTTCGAGGGTGTTCTCGTGATGGTCGATCGGGCCGACGGGCGGGCCACCGCGATCACCTTCTGGGACACGCAGGAGGACATGAGGGCGAGCGACCGCGCCGCCGACGAGGCGCGCGCGGCGACACTGGATCAAGTTCGCCCGTCTGAGCCGAGCCGCGAGCCGGTCGTCGAGCGCTACGAGGTGCTGATCCAGAAGTAGCCGGCGCCGAGCGGGCGTGGCGCCCGTAACGTTCGCGCGCATGGGGGCGAGGCTTGCCGCGGCCGGGGTCGGCCTCGCCATGCTCGCCGCCGCTCAGGCGGAAGCCCTCTCGCCGCCTCCCACGCTCGGGCCGGGCGGGTGCTACGACCCGACCCAGTCGAACGCCGACTTCGAGGCTTACGGCCCGACCGACGTGAACGCGCAGGCGGGCAACAACCGCATGACGGTGAACGAGAACTCTGCGGGAACGATCACCGTCCTCAAGTATCCGAACCCCAGCCTCTACAACCAGATCAAGTACTTCACCCTGTCGCGGGACGCCCGCGGGCGCGTGCGCACGCGGTTCCCGAACGAGGGCAGCTTCGCCGGGATCCGCTGGACCACCAGGCGCGGCGCCGGCTTCGCCTGGCTGCGCAACTGGCGCGCACGCCAGGGCTGGGATTCCCCGGACCTGCCGGTCCCGGTCACCACGTACCGGGCGCCCAGGCGGCTCGGGCTCTCGGTCACGACGATTGACCTCGCTCCCCCGCGCAGCGATGCGTTCGTGCGCGAGCTGTGGATAAGGCGCTCACGGCGGTCGCCGGTGCGACACGCCTCGGTCATCTACTTCGCGAACTTCAACCCGGTCGCCAACCACATTCCGTTCCTGCCGATCACGGACTGGTGCTCGCCGGGGTCGGACCAGCACGCCGCCTACGACCGGCCGGGGCACGCCATCGTGAGCTCGTGGAGCGGCGTCGACCAGGCCACGGGTAGCCCGAGCTCGGTGGCCGTGGCGCTCGGCTTCGACCGCCCGGACTCCTCCCATCAGGTCGGCGAGGACGCCTACGACCCGGCGCCCGGCGGCTCGCGCGGATCCGACGGCTATGACCAGGCCCGCACGCCGCCGTACCGCCTGGGAGGCGGCACTGAAGCGGACGGCCAGACGACCGCCGCGCTGACGCGCACCCTGCGCTTCGACCGATCCGGTCGGGCCGCCGCCCGCGTGGTGATCGCGGGGGGAGCCGACGCCACCCGAGCGCTCGCCGCCCTCCGGCGCGCACGCCAGGCGAGCTTTGCCGCCCAACTTGCAGCGGGTCGGCGCGACTGGCACCGCTTCCTCGCGCGCACGCGACTACCCGTGAGCTCATCGAAGCGAGTCATGGACGTCGCGAAGCGGTCGCTGATCAGCCTGCGCCTGGCCCGCGCGCCCGACACGGGGGCGATCGTCGCCTCGGCCAACACCCAGGGACCCTATGGCGAGGACTGGATCCGGGACGGCGCGTTCCTCAACCACGTCCTCGACCTGAACGGCTTCACGAGCTGGGTCACGCAGCACAACCGCTTCTACGCGCGCGTGCAGACCTCCCCGGGCAACCCCAGCGCCGTGCGCCCGCCGGGCAACTGGCCAATGGCGTCGTATGCCGACGGCGTCGACGGCGCGCCGATCCCGTGGGAGATCGACGAGACGGGTCTCGGGATCTGGACGCTCTACGACCACTGGACCTTCCTGCGCGGCGCCGGCGCGCGCGCATACCTCCAAGGCGTGTACCCGGCCATCGTGCGCTCCGCCGACTTCCTGACCTCGTGCGAGGACCCGACGTCCGGCATGCAGTGCACGGCGAACGAGGACGACAACCCCACACCCAGCCAGAGCCTGCACGGCGCGGAGACGGTGTACCTCGGGCTGCGCTCCGCGATCGCCGCCGCGCACGCCGTCGGCGACCGGGATCCGCGCGTGGGGCGCTGGCAGGCGCGGCTCGGACGGCTCCGCGCGGCGATCGACGGGCTCTACGACCCCTCCAAGCGGGCCTACCGCGAGGGCAACTCGAGCGGCAACGCCTACAACCTGGACTACGGGGACGGCGGCTGGCTGCTCTGGCCCGTCCGCTTCAGGCCCTACGGCGACCCGCGGATGAGGGGCGAGCGCGCGGCGGTGGAGAGTGCGATGCGCGCCGCGCTCAAGGGGCCGCGCGGCCAGTACGAGGGCAAGGCTCTGCTGGGGGTTGCGTACGCATACGGCGGTCCGCCGAGCGCCGCCCGCCTGCGCGGCACGCTTGCGTACATGGCGCGGACGCTCACGACGCCGACCGGCCTCTTCGGCGAGTCGTGGACCCGGCTGCGCAGCGGCCGGCCGCTACCCGTGCAGGACATGCCGCACGTGTGGGAGCACGCGCTCTTCTACATGGCGGCGCTGCGGATCGACGGCTCGCGGCCCTACTCCTTCGCGCGCACGGACGCCTTCACGAGGGCGTGCCGATCGGGGGCGCCGGCTCCCGCCGCATGCCGCTAGTCGAAGGAGTTTCCGCAAGCACCATGAATTTCCGGGGCGTGAGCCCCATCGCCAAGCGCATCGTGTTCTCCTGGATCGCGACCGACGTCATTTGGGCAGCCCTGTTCATCTACGTTCTCAAGCGCGAAGAGCGCTAGGTCCGGCTCGCCCCCGACCGGTATTCACCCAGGTGTCGGAGCTACGAGCGTGTTCTCGACATCGCCGCGGCGCGTCCTTCCGACGAGCACATAGGTGGTCATCGGCCCCTTCCCCTTCACGTCGATCGTGCCGCGGGGCCGGAGGTCGTAGTGATCCCGCAATCGCTGATAGAGGTCCTCGGAGACCTGAATGGTCCCGGGTGCGGCGTGCGACTCCATGCGGCTCGCCGTGTTGACCGTGTCGCCCCACAGGTCATAGATGAACTTGGCCCTGCCGATCACGCCCGCCACGACCGGACCGGTTGCGATGCCGATTCGCACCGTGAGCGGTACTCCCATCTCAGCCGCACTACGGTCGGCAGCGGGCAGCATCGCGAGGGCCATCTCCGCAATTGCTTCGGCGTGATCATCCCGCGGCACTGGAATGCCCCCCGCCACCATGTAGGCATCTCCGATCGTTTTGATCTTCTCGACTCCGTACCTGGCGGCGAGGGCGTCCCAGCGCGCGAATACCTGGTCCAGAAGGACCACCACATCCTCGGGAGAGAGCCGTTCGGAGAGCGGGGTGAAGCCCACGATGTCTGCGAACAGCACGGTGACGGCGGGATGCGCGTCCGCGATGATCGCCTGCTCGCGCTTCAGCCTCGCCGCTACCGGCTCGGGCAGGACGTTGAGTAGGAGGCGCTCCGACTCCGCCATCGCGCGCTCGCGCGCGCGCACGAAGTACTGGAGCAGGACGTAGGCCGTGGTCGAGACGCCCAATACGTTGAGCCCGAAGAACACCACCACCACCGCGTTCGGGATGTGGGGCGCACCGGACGCCAGCGCCGGGTCGATACCGGCAGACACTCCCACCAGCGCAGCGAAGGCCAAGAACCACGGCACCGCCTGACGAGCGCCCACGAACAGCAGCGCACCCAGCGGCGACGTGAACGCCCACAGCGACACCGCTGACGAGGCCTTGAACCCACCCAGGCTCCACTGCAAGGCAAAGGGCAGCAGCAGGCTCATCCACAGCTGGCTGCGGCGAAAGAGGAGGTAGCGGCGTGTCCGCGCGAAGGTGTAGATGCTCGCCGCCGAGGCCAGCTGATACGCCAGCGGGATCGCAGCGGACACCCAGAGACCCAGGGCCGCATACGTTCCCACCCAAACGAACGCGAGGCTCGTCATCAAGCTGGAGGAGAGGACCAGGACCGCCTTGCGAGCCCTGAGCTCGTCCGAGTCGGTCGGCAAGGCACCGAGCTCGGCGAGGCTCTGCAACCGTCGCGGGAGCCGCAGCGGCGTCACGTCGGTCTGCCGCGAGGCCTCAGGCCGCCGGTCCCTCCCCGCGTCAGGCGGAATCGAGCTCGTACGCGTCCGCCGCGACCCGGTCTCGGAGCTGCTCGTCGGTCCGCTCCATCTCCGGATGGTCACGGTCTACGTGCTCACGCGCCTTCCTGAACAGCTCTTCGTCGTCGGCACCTTCCAGCCGGTGCCCGCACGGACAGTCGATCGCCTTCACGAGTCCTCCTCGTCCGGTTTCGTGAAGACGCTAGGCCGGATCGAGCCATGCTCCAAGATCAGAGTTCGTATGCCGGTCTTTCAGTTCAGGCATACGACCTGTCAGGGCTCGCCGAAGATCTCGCGCAGCACTCCGTTGAGCTCGCGCAGGGCGCGCTCGCCGTCGCCCACGTAACTGGAGCCGTGCATGATCGCGAGGGTCCGCGGGTTGAGCTCGGCCAGGCGCTGCATGGCCCGGTCGGTCCGCGGCGAGTAGGGCACGTAGTCGGCGAGGATGCCGGCCTCGTACTCGCGCAGGGAGTTGCGGGCCCGCTCCACGACGTCCGCCTCGGTTATGGGCTCGCAGTCCCCGTTCTGGTGGAAGAGGTCCGAGCAGAGGAGCGTGCTCTCGGTCTCCTCGAACAGGAGGCCGGCGTCCCACCCGTGCGGCAGCTGCGCGGTGCGCAGGAAGCGGAACCGGTACTTGCCGGTCTCGAGCGTCTCGCCATCCGCCATCCCACGGGCCTCGCGCACCGCGCTCACGAAGTCGCGGTTCACGAGCGAGCCGACCTGGCTGCACACCGGCGTGGCGTTCGGCGCCGCCTGGAGCCACTCCGCCAGGGCGCCGCACTCGTCCGACTCGGTGTGGCTGAAGCTGATCCAGCGGATCCGTGACGGATCCATGACCCGTGCCACGCCGCCCATCACGAGCGGGAACATGTCCCTGAGCCCGGTATGGAAGAGCAACGGCTCCTCGTCGTCCACGACGAAGTGGTTGAACTGGAGGTTGATCTCGGGGACGAAGACCGACACCCGGTAGATGTCAGGCGCGATCTCCGTGACTACTGGCTCTTGCACGGATACATCCCTCCTACCGGCTGGCGGCTCCCTCCTCGAGCGGCGCCCCGTGCAGCCCTGTCGCGGGACGCTCGCGCTGGTCCCACCACTCGTTGATCATCGCGAGGCCGCCGCCAAGGACGCCCTCCTTGAACGACGCGGTGTCGTTCAGGTGCGGGAGCGGCGCGTCCGGAACATCGACCTCGAGGAACTCGCAAAGCGGGTCCCAGCCCTCCTTGGGGTTCCACACCAGGAGCCGCTCCGCAGGGACCGTCTGCTGAACCTGGCCGTTCCAGCGCTCCATGATCTCGATCAGACCCTGGTCGCTCTGGTGGT
>VAWV01000005.1 GCA_005883295.1 Actinomycetota bacterium | reverse complement strand
TCACCACAGCCGGCATGCAGCCGTTCAAGCCCTACTTCCGCGGCGAGCAGGAGCCGCCGAACGTCCGGCTCACGTCCTGCCAGAAGTGCTTCCGAACCCCTGACATCGAGGAGGTCGGCAAGACGGCTCGACACCTGACCTTCTTCGAGATGTTGGGCAACTTCTCCTTTGGCGACTACTTCAAGAAGAAGGCGGTCGAGTACGCCTGGGAGCTGTCCACGAGCGACTTCGGGTTCGATCCCGAGCGGATCTGGGTGACGGTCTTCGGCGGCGACGAGGAGCTCGGACTCGGACCGGATGAGGAGGCCATCGAGTGCTGGCACTCGGTCGGCGTGCCGGACGAGCGGATCGTCCACCTCGGCCGCGCCGACAATTTCTGGCAGGCCGGGCCGAGCGGTCCGTGCGGTCCGTGCTCCGAGCTCTACTACGACCGGGGCCCCGACTTCGGCGGCGACGAGGATCGCCCGGGCGACGACACGGAGCGGATGCTCGAGTACTGGAATCTCGTCTTCATGCAGTACGAGCTCGGCGACGACGGCTCGCTCACGCCGTTGCCGGACAAGAACATCGACACCGGCCTGGGCCTGGAGCGGACGGCGGCGCTCCTCCAGGGCGTCCCGTCGGTCTACGAGACCGAGAACTTCCGTCCGCTCGTGGAGCTGGGCGAGGAGCTCTCCGGCCGCCGCTACGGGCAGGACTTTCCCACCACCCGCGCGCTGCGCATCCTGGCGGACCACGGGCGGGGGATGACGTTCCTCCTGTCGGACGGCGTGGTGCCCTCGAACGAGCACCGGGGCTACGTGCTCCGGAGGATCATGCGGCGCGCGATCCAGCAGGGCCGGGTGCTGGGCATCGAGCGGAACTTCCTGCCCGACCTGTGCCGGCGGACGATCGAGATGATGGCCGGCGCGTACCCCGAGCTGCGGGCCAACGCCGAGACGATCGAGCGCTGGGCACGCGACGAGGAGGCGGGCTTCAGGCGCACGCTGGCCCAGGGCGAGCGACAGCTCGCCGACCTCGTGGAGAGGGCCCGGGAGCAGGGCACCTCCTGGATCGACGCGGAGGACGCCTTCCGCCTGCACGACACCTACGGCTTTCCCTACGAGCTGACCAAGGAGCTCCTCGCCGAGGAGGGCCTGGCGGTGGACGACCAGGGGTTCGAGGAGCTCATGGAGCGCGCCCGCGAGGTGGCTCGCGGCGGCGCGAGCGCCGTGTCGACTGCCCCCGGCGACCACGAGCGCGTCATGAGCTTCGCGCGCTCGGTCGGGTTCGAGACCCGCTTCGTGGGGTACGAGGCCACGGAATGGGAAACGGTCATCGGGGCGCTCGAGCCGCTCGACGGGCGGCTCCTCGCGAAGCTCGAGGAGAGCCCCTTCTACGCGGAGGGTGGCGGCCAGGTGTCGGACACCGGGATCGTGGAGAGCGCGTCTGGCCGGGCCCGGGTGGACGGCGTCTACCGGCTGGGTGAGGACCAGGCGGTGTCGCTGCAGCCGGTCGATGGAGAGCTGGCGCCGGGCGAGACGGCGCGCGCCGCCGTCGACCGCGACCGGCGCCTGGCCACGATGGCCAACCACACGGCCACGCACCTGCTCCACGCCGCGCTGCGCGAGCGGCTCGGGACGCACGTCCGTCAGGCCGGCTCGTACGTCGGGCCGGACAAGCTGCGCTTCGACTTCACGCACGGGGAGAAGCTGTCGGCCGCCGACGTGAGCACGATCGAGGAGCGGGTGAACGAGTGGATCGTGGGCAACCACCCGGTGCGCGCGATCGAGACCACCCGCGAGCAGGCCGAGGCGATGGGCGCGATGGCCCTGTTCGGCGAGAAGTACGGCGACTGGGTCCGGATGGTCGAGGTGGAGGACGTCTCGCGCGAGCTGTGCGGCGGCACTCACGTCGCGCGGACCGCCGAGATTGGGCTGTTCCAGCTCACGGGCGAGGGCTCGAGCGCCGCCAACGTGAGGAGGATCGAGGCGCTCACCGGTCCCGCCGGGATCGAGTCGTTTCGCGCGCGCACGGAGGAGCTCCGCGAGCTCGCCCACATGCTGCGGGTGCCGGAGCACGAGGTGGTCTCCGCGGTTGCCAGGCTCACCGAGCGGGTGAAGGAGCTCGAGCGGCGGCCCCGCGAGTCGGGGCGCGAGCGGGTCGCGTCGCTGGTGCAGAACGCGGTGGACGTTGCCGGCGCGCGCGTGGTGACCGAGATCGTGGACGTGCCGGACGCACGCGAGCTGCGCGAGCTCTCGAACGAGATTCGCCAGGCGCTGGGCGACGCGGGTGTCGTCGTGCTCGGCAGCTCCGAGGAGGGCCGCGTGCACCTGGTGGCGAACGTGTCGCCGCCAATGGTGGAACGCGGTGTCAAGGCGGGCGAGGTCGTCGCAGCGGCGGCGACCGTGGTCGGCGGCGGCGGGGGCGGCCGCGACACGATGGCCCAGGCCGGAGGACGCTCTCCGGAGCAGCTCCCGGAAGCGATGGCGGCCGCGCGGCTCGCTATCGAGCGCGGGCTCGAGTGACCCGGGTCCTCGCCCTCGACCACGGCGCGGCGCGCTGCGGCGCCGCCGTGTCCGACCCAAGCGGGACCCTCGCCACTCCGCTCACCACCATCGCGCGTCCCGACTCGCCCGCCGGCCTGGAGGCGATCGCTGATCTCGTGCGCGAGACGTGCGCCGAGCTGGTCGTGGTCGGCCTCCCCCTTACCCTGCGGGGTGAGGAGGGCGAGCAGGCCGCGGCGGCACGGGCTTTCGCGGGTCGGGTGGCGAAGGCGGCGGGTGTTCGGGTGGAGCTCCACGACGAGCGGCTCACGACGAGCCACGCCAGACGGACAGGCGGCTCCGCCGGGGAGGACGGGCGCGCCGCGGCCCGCATCCTCGAGAGCTGGCTCGAGTCGGGGAGGGTGAAGCGGTGACCGCGCAGCCGGCCGCCTACCCGACCCGGCGGCTTCCGTCCCGGCGACGGCGGCTGCTCCGGTTGATCCCACTCGGGGTCGCGGTCGCGCTGGTCTGGTTCCTTGTCTCCCTGTTCCAGCCGTTCGCGGGCAGCGGCCACGGCTCCTTGGACGTGACCATCCCGAGGGGCGCCGGAGTGGGCAAGATCGGCGACATCCTCGCGAAGAAGGGCGTCGTGTCCAACGGCTTCCTGTTCGAGATCCGTGCCACGCTCGCCGGGCGGCGCGGCGACCTCAAGCCGGGCTCGTACGTGCTGAAGCGCGACATGAGCTACGGCGCGGCCATCGACGCGCTGGTCAAGGGCCCCGGCTCGACGCTCGTCAGCGTGACCATCCCGGAGGGGCTCTCGCGGCGGGAGGTCGCGGCGCGCCTGGCGCCGCTCGGCTTGCGCGGCAGCTACATCCGTGCGACCGAGCGCTCGCCGCTGCTCGACCCGCGCCGCTATGGCGCGAAGACCCCGCGCGACCTGGAGGGCTTCCTGTTCCCGTCGACCTACCAGATCCGGCGCGGGGGCCCGGTAAAGACGCTCGTCGCGAAGCAGCTCGCTGCGTTCAAGCTGGAGATCGGCAAGGTGAACATGCGCGCGGCGCGCCACGTGAACCTGACCACCTTCGACGTCGTCACGATTGCCTCACTCATCGAGCGCGAGGCCCAGGTGCCGAGCGAGCGCGTGCTGATCGCGTCGGTCATCTACAACCGGCTGCGGGCGCACATGCCGCTCCAGATCGACGCGACCGTGCGCTTCGCCATCGGGAACCGGACGAGTCCGCTCACCAAGGCGCAGCTGCGGACCCGCTCCGCCTATAACACCTACCTGCACAGAGCGCTCCCGCCGGGCCCGATCGACAGCCCTGGCCTCGCCTCGCTGCGGGCCGCGGCGCACGCCGCGCACACCCACTTCCTCTACTACGTGGTCAAGCCGGGGACCTGCGGGAGGCACGCCTTCTCGAGCAGCTACGCGCAGTTCCTGCGCGACAGCAAGCGGTACAACGCCGCCCGCGCCGCCAGCGGCGGTCGCTCCCCCGAGCACTGCTGATGGCGGACCAGCCAGGCGCGCTCTGCGGCGTGCTCGGATACCCGGTCGGCCACAGCCGCTCGCCGGCGATCCAGGCCGCGGCGTTCCGCTCGGCCGGACTCGACTGGCGCTACGTGAAATTGCCGGTGCGCCCCGAGCTCTTCGAGGAGACCGTGCGCGCGCTGCCGGCCTCCGGCTACCGCGGCGCGAACGTCACGATCCCGCACAAGCTCGCCGCGCTCGGCGTCGCCGATCGGGCCTCACCCGCGGCGGCCGCGATCGGGGCCGCGAACACCCTGTCTTTCGTGGACGGGCGGATCGAGGCCGACAACACCGACGCGTCGGGCCTGCTCGATGCGCTCGACCGCCCGGTCACCGGCCTCCGCGCGCTCGTGCTCGGCGCGGGCGGGGCGGGCCGGGCCGCGGCCTGGGCGCTCCGGGAGGCCGGCGCGGCCCGGGTGACGGTCTGGAACCGGACCGGCGAGCGGGCCGAGGCCCTCGCGCGCGAGCTCGAGGTGGCGGCGGCCCCGCGCCTCGAGCCGGCGGACCTGCTCGTGAACGCCACCTCGGTGGGACTCGATCCGGCGGTGGGGGAGCAGGATGCGCTCGCCGCCCTGGGGCTCGACGGCACCGATCCGCCCGGGCTCGTGGTGGACCTCGTCTACACGCAGGACGGCTCCGAGACGCCGGTCGCGGCATGGGCCTCGCGCGGTGGGGCCGAGGTGATCGACGGCCTCGAGGTGCTCGTGCGCCAGGGAGCGCTCAGCTTTTCGCTCTGGACCGGGCTTCGGGCCCCGCTCGACGCCATGCGGAGCGCCGCCCGCTCCGAGCGGCCCGAAACCGCTCCGTAAAAACCCCCGAAGGGACCTAAACATGCGTACGAGGCCTGCCGATAGAGGCCGCAATGGCAGTTCCTCGCCCCGTACTGCTGGCGCTGCTCGGTCTGGGCCTGATCGCCTCGGTGTTTCTCGTCACCCGGAGTGGCTCGAACGAGTCCGTGAGCGCACCGTCCCACGCGCCCGCGAGGCCGATGCCCGCGCCTGCGCGGCCCGCGCCCGCGCAGCCGCACAAGCCGGCCACTGCGCCAAGCGCCGCCAAGGCCCATCCGGCGCCCGCGAAGAACGTCCCGGCCCGGAGGCCTGACAAGCCGGCGGCGAAGCCCGCCCCCGTCGCGAAGGCGCCGGCTCCGACCGGCCTACGCGCCGCGGTGGACTCGCTCCGCGGGGTGCCCCGGGTCCACGTCTTCGACGCCAGCCTCGACGAGGTGGCGGCCTTCCGTCCCATGCTCTCCGACATCGGGATCACGCAGGTCCCATCGACCGTGATCGTGCGGCCGGGGAGAAAGGCCGTTCTCATCCAGGGCTTCGTCGACGGCGGCACGCTCCGCCAGAACGTCGCGGACGCCCTTCGATGAACGATCCCCACGCTCCCACAAGCCTCGAGTCCGTCCAGCTCGCCGACCTCGCCGACCAGGTGATCGTCGAGAGCCCGCCCGCCGCCGCCGGTGGCGAGGCGGCCGAGGGCTTCGCGGGCATCACGCCGCCGCGCCGCCGCGGTGGCGCCGCCCGGTTCATCTCGGACGTCATCGTGGAGCTCGGCTTCCTGCCTCAGGCGCGCGTCGACGCGGCCGTCGAGGAGGGCAAGGCCGCCGGACGCTCCCCCGAGGAGGTCCTGCTCCAGTCGGGCGCGCTCAGCGCCGACGAGCTCGCCCGCGCCACGGGCGAGCGCTTCGGCCTGGACCACGTCGACCTGACCGTCTACAAGCCCGACCTCTCGGCTGTGAACCTGCTCACCCCGCCGGCGGCGCGTCGCTACAACGCGGTGCCGATCGGCTTCCACTCCAACGGCCACCTGCTGGTGGCCATGTCCGACCCGTCGAACGTGCTGGCGATCGACGACCTCAAGCTGATGACGGGGTACGAGATCCGCCCGGCGGTCGCCTCGGCCGAGGACATCGCCGGGCTGATCGCCAAGATGAACCGGCTCGACGACGCGGTGGCCGAGTCGCTCGAGGACGAGGACGAGGACGACCAGACCCTCGTCGCTGACATCCGCGAGTCCGCGACGGACGCGCCGGTCATCAAGCTGGTCAACTCGATCATCGCCCAGGCCGTCGAGGACGGCGCGTCGGACATCCACTTCGAGCCGCACGGCAAGGAGATGCGTGTGCGGTTCCGGGTGGACGGCGTGCTTCACGAGACCACCACGATCCCGCGGCGCATGGTGGCGGGCGTCGTGTCGCGCGTGAAGATCATGGCCGACCTCGACATCGCCGAGAAGCGGCTCCCGCAGGACGGCCGCGTGACCCTGCAGGTCGAGGGTCACCACGTAGACGTCCGCATCGTCACGCTGCCCGCCTCGTACGGCGAGGGCATCGTCATGCGGCTCCTCGACAAGGACGCCGTGCTGCTCACGCTCGACGCGCTCGGGATTCGCGACAACTCCCGCGAGCGCTTCGAGGAGGGCTTCCGCCAGTCCTATGGAGCGGTGCTGGTCACGGGACCGACCGGTTCGGGCAAGTCGACCACGCTCTACGCCGCGCTCAACACAGTCAACAGCGTCGAGAAGAACATCCTCACGATCGAGGACCCGATCGAGTACCAGATCCCGGGCATCAACCAGATGCAGGTCAACCTCAAGGCCGGCCTGGCCTTCGCGACGGGCCTGCGCTCGATGCTCCGCGCGGACCCCGACATCATCATGGTCGGCGAGATCCGGGACGCCGACACCGCGCGCATCGCGATCGAGGCCGCGCTCACCGGCCACCTCGTCCTCTCGACGCTGCACACGAACGACGCCCCCTCGGCGATCACGCGGCTCACCGAGATGGGCATCGCGCCGTTCCTCACGGCGTCCGCCGTGGATGTGGTGGTCGCCCAGCGCCTGGCGCGGCGGCTCTGCAACTACTGCAAGCGGCGCACGGTCCTCACGGCCGAGGCGCTGAAGTCCGCGAACTTCCACGACGCCGCCTTCGACATCGAGGCGTACGAGCCGGTCGGTTGTGCCCGCTGCAGCCACACGGGCTACAAGGGCCGCGTCGGCATCTACGAGGTGATGACGATCAGCGACGAGATCCGCGAGATGACCATCGAGTGCGACTCCGCTGACGCCATCCGACACAAGGCCGTCGAGCAGGGAATGCGACTCCTGCGCGACGACGGGCTGGAGAAGGTGCGGCTCGGAGTTACCTCGATCGCAGAGGTCGCACGCGTCGCCTCCTAAAGGCGATGCCGATAACAGGACGGGAGACATGAACTTCGACTTCGCCGACATCCTTCTCGAGGTCATCGAGGCCGACGCCTCGGACCTGCATCTCACGGCCGGCTCGCCTCCCATGGTGCGCGAGCGCGGACGCCTGCGGCCGCTCGACTATCCGAACCTCACGCCGCAGGACACGCGCGAGATCGTCTACTCGATCCTCAACAACGAGCAGCGCAAGCGGCTCGAGACCGACTGGCAGATCGACCTGTCCTACTCGGTGCCCAGCAAGGCGCGCTTCCGCGTGAACGCGTTCTTCCAGCGCGCCTCGATCGGCGCGGTGATGCGGACCATCCCGTCCGACATCCCGCACCTCGAGGAGCTCGGCCTCCCGCCGGTGCTGCTCGAGTTCACCCGCAAGCCGCGTGGGTTCGTCCTCGTCACGGGGCCGACCGGCTCGGGCAAGTCGACGACGCTCGCGGCGATGGTCGACCGGATCAACGAGGAGCGCGACGAGCACATCCTCACGATCGAGGACCCGATCGAATTTCTCCACCGGCACAAGAAGTGCATCGTGAACCAGCGCGAGCTGGGCACGGATGCGAGCACCTTCGCCCTCGGGCTGAAGGCGGCCCCGCGGCAGGACCCGGACGTGATCCTCGTCGGCGAGATGCGCGACCTGGAGACGATGGCCACGGCGCTGACCGCGGCGGAGACCGGGCACCTCGTGTTCGCGACGCTGCACACGCAGGACACGGCGCAGACCGTGGACCGGATCGTCGACGCCTTCCCGCCGGCGCAGCAGCACCAGGTCCGCGTGCAGCTCTCGATCGCCCTCCAGGGCATCGTCACACAGCAGCTGCTGCAGACCGCCGACGGAAAGGGCCGCGTCTGCGCAACCGAGGTCCTCGTGCCTACGCCCGGCGTGCGGAACCTGATCCGCGAGGGCAAGACCCACCAGATCTACTCGGCGCTCCAGACCGGCGGCGCACACGGCATGCAGACCATGGACGCCGCGCTGGTCGACCTCGTTCGCCGGGG
>VAWV01000004.1:4883-5136 GCA_005883295.1 Actinomycetota bacterium | reverse complement strand
CCCGGATCAGGTCCTCCGGCGGCGAGCCCTTCATCACGTAGCCGCGCGCGCCTGCCGCCAGGGCGTCGGACAGCAGGCGCTTGTCGCCGTACGCGGAGAACATCACGAAATCGACGCTCGGCGCGACCTGCTGTATCCGCTTGACTGTTGAGACGCCGTCGATGCCGGGCAGGCGGACGTCCATCAGGACCACCTGCGGCTTCAGCCGCTCGACCGCGTCGAGCGCCTCCTCGCCCGTGTGGACGGTGCCCAC
>VAWV01000004.1:0-4859 GCA_005883295.1 Actinomycetota bacterium | reverse complement strand
GGCCGGCAACTGGCGCAAGGTTCAGTGGAACTTCGCGGGGGCGTTCGGCATCCGCGCCCGATTCCCTCACACCGCGGGAGGAGATAGATGTTCGGCTCGATCGTTGTTGGCACCGACGGCTCCGAGACAGCCGGCGAGGCCGTCCGCCAGGCCACCGATCTGGCGAAGGCGGTTGGCGCGCAGGTCCATGTGGTCAGCGCATTCGAGCCGGTCGGGAACCAGCGCCTGCGCGAGGAGCGCACACAGGTTCCCGACGACATGCAGTGGATGGTCAACGCGCGCGAGGACGTGGAGGCGACGCTGCGCGCGGCGGGGGAGCGGATCGGCGAGGCGGGGGTCAACGTTGAGACCTACGCGCGGCAGGGCGACCCGGCCGACGCGATCCTCGACGTCGCCGAGGAGCAGAACGCCGACCTGATCGTCGTCGGCAACAAGGGGATGACCGGCGCAAAGCGCTTCCTGCTCGGCAGCGTGCCGAACAAGGTGTCTCACCACGCGCCGTGCAGCGTCCTCATCATCAGGACCACCTGAGGCGCTCGCCGGCGGAGTAGCCGTTACGGCGCGACCGCGGCGGCGGCGTTGACCAGCCCGTGCCCGTAGCGCTTGTCGTAGCCGGGCGGACCGATGTCGCGCGCGCTGCTGTCGATCCGGGCGAGGACGGCGTCGGCGGTCGGCTGCGGCCCCAGCCGCCCGCTGGCGATGATCAGCGCCGCAAGGGCCGACACGTGCGGTGCGGCCTCCGAGGTTCCCTCGACCCCCACGAGATGGAAGTCGTGGAAGTTCTGGACGAAGGTCTGCTGGACGATCTCGCGTCCGCCCGCGCCGTGACCGCAGTGCGCCCGGTCCCAGTCCGACCCGGTCAGCTCGGCGTCCTTGCCGCCGCCGGGAGCCACCACGTCGAGCCCGTCGCCGAAGCTCGAGTACTGGGCCTGGCAGCCGGATGAGGTGGTGGCACCCACCGAGATCACGTCGCGGTAGCGGGCGGGGTAGTCGAGGTGGTTGTCGCTCTCGTTGCCCGCTGCGCCGACCATCACCACGTTGTGCTGGTGCGCGTAGCGCATCGCGGCGATCACGTCGGGGATATCCGCCGCCTGGAGGTCAGAGTTGAAGACGATGCTCATGTTGATCACCTGCGCGCCGTGGTCGACCGCCCAGATGATTGCCTTGGCGAGTGGGCCGCCGTTCCCGCCGCCGTTTGCGTCGAGCACGCGCAACGGCATGATCTTCACCCCGTAGGCGAGACCCGTGACGGCCTTCTTGTTGTTCACCTGCTCGGCGATCGTGCCCGCCACGTGCGTGCCGTGGCCGTCCTCGTCCAGGGGCACGTTGTCTCCGTCGATGAAGTCGTGGCCCGGCACGAAGCCGGTCTTCCCGAGATCGGGTGCACGCTTGAACCCGCCGCGATTCTTGTAGGCGACGCCGGAGTCGAGGACGGCGACGATCGCTCCGCGGCCGCCGGCCTCGTGGAGGGCCCTCATCGTGGCCCACGCCTGGGGGGCGCGGATGCCGAACGCCCCCGCGAAGTTCCACTGAACCTTGCGCCAGTTGCCGGCCCCGCCGCGGCCCGGGTCGTTCGGGTAGTAGGCGGCAGCGGCGTGGATGCGGTAGTCGGGGACCGCGTAGTCGACGCCGGGCCGGGCGCGCAGCTCAGCGATCGTCTTCCGCACCGAGTCCCCGTCCTTTATCTGGAGGACGCGGGCGCCGCCGGCGATGGGGACGGCGCGGCCGGTACCCGTCGCCCGCTCCACCGCGATGCGCTCGCGGTGCGTGGTCCACCCGGCGTAGCGCACGATGACGTGCGATGGCGAGTAGTCGGCGGCTGTAGCGGCTCCCGGCGTGGCGAGCGACAGGAGCAGCGCTGCCGCGTACGCGTAGTGGCGAGGTCGCATTGGGCTACGGTGCTCTGAGTGTACGGCTCTCCCAACACCGTCCGGTGAAGGTTTGTTGCGTGACCGGTGCCACCGGCTTCGTCGGCGGGCACGTGGCGAAGCTGCTCGCCGAGGGGGGCGACCGGGTGCGGGTCACCTACCGCGACCGGCGGCGGCTGGAACGGCTGCACGCGCTCGACGTCGATCCCGTGCGCGCCGAGATGTTCGACCGCGGCGCGCTGCGCCGCGCCGTGCGCGGCTGCGATCTGGTCTTCCACACGGCCGGTTATGTCGGGTCGCGTCCGGTGGACCGAGTGTGGAGGATGAACGCGCTCACGCCACGGCTCGTTGTGGAGGCGGCCGCGGCCGAGGGCGTCCCGCGTGTCGTTCACACCTCTAGCGTCGCCGCGATCGGTCGCGCGCCGCACGGCGAGGCCGCGGATGAGACGACGGTCTACCGGGGCGGCGAGTTCGGGCTGGCGTACGGCGACGCCAAGCACGAGGGGGAGGCCGAGGTGCTGGCGGCGGGCGCGCGCCTCGGTGTGGAGGTGGTGGTCGTCAACCCGGCGTACGTCCTCGGCGTCCCCGTCGACCCGTACCAGCCGGGTGAGACCTCCACGCGCGTGGTCGGCAACTTCATGCTCGGCCGGCTGCCGGCCGTGGTCGACGGCGCGACCAACGTGGTCGATGTCGAGGACGTGGCGCGTGGCCACCTGCTGGCCGCGGCGAAGGGAAAGCCCGGTGAGCGCTACATCCTCGGCGGCTACAACCTCACCTGGGTCGAGCTGATCGATCGGCTGGCCGTCGACTCCGACGTGCGCAGGCCGCTGCTCGTACTCCCCCGCGAGGTCGGTGCCCTGGCGCGCCTCCAGGGCGACCTCCGCCTGCCGGGCCTAATCGCGCCTGAGGCCTTCGCGCTCATGGCTCAGAACTGGCGGGCGTCGTCCCGCAAGGCCAAGCGCGAGCTGGGCTATCGCACGCGGCCCCTCGACGCGACGATCAAGGCAACGCTCGAGTGGTACCGGGATCTGATCACCCGGGGTGCAATTCCGCGGAGCGGCCGCAGTGTCCTGTCGGTCACGGCGGCTGGGATGAGGGCGGCGGACCGGCTCGGGCTGATCGCGGGGCTTCGCACGGCGGAGGCATACCTCGGCCGGCGGCTCGTGGCGGGTACGTGAGCCGGGTCTTCTTCCCGCGCGACGAGCACTTCATGCGGCTCGCACTGCGCGAGGCGGAGCGCGCCTTCGAGCACGACGACGTGCCGATCGGCTGCGTGATCGTGCACGAGGGTGAGGTGCTGGCGGCTGCTGGCAACGAGCGCGAGCTGCGCGGCGACCCCACGGCGCACGCCGAGGTGCTCGCCATGCGCGACGCCGGGCGCGCGCTGGGGAGCTGGCGGCTCGACGGCTGCGCCCTGTACGTGACGCTCGAGCCGTGCGCGATGTGCGCGGGGGCGATCGTCCTGGGACGGGTGCCGCGGGTGGTGTACGGCGCGGTCGATCCCAAGGCGGGTGCGGCTGGGAGCGCGCTGGACGTGCTCGGCGAGCCGCGCCTCAACCACCGGCCCGAGGTGGCGGGTGGGCTGCTCGAGGGCGAGTCAGCCGAGCTTTTGCGGCGGTTCTTCGCCGTTCGCCGCTAACGACGGGGCCCGGGCCCGCGGCTACCCTTCGGCTCTGGTTCGCCGCCGCCCGTGCGGCGGGCCTTGGAGGGGTGCCGGAGTGGTTGAACGGGGCGGTCTCGAAAACCGTTAGGGGCCGTTTGGTCCCTCGAGGGTTCGAATCCCTCCCCCTCCGCTTCAGAGGCCGGAATCCAGCACCACAGCTGGGTTTCGGCCGGTCGCGGAGACTCGATCTCAACGTCGCAGTCCGCCGTAGAAAGCCGCCCGTAAACCGGTCCGGAATGCAGCGCGCTGCAGCGCGGGGCGTGTCCGACGCGCCAAGCACGCGTTTCCTCCTCAAAAGCCTCGTCGAGGAGCACGACTAGGCACGCGACTTCGCGACCAAGGAGCGCGTAAGGCAACGGCGGAGCCGCCCGGATACAGCTACGGCTCTCCGAGGTCGGCGACCGCAATCAGCAGCAGCTTTCGCTGTGAGCGTGTGATCAGCGACGCGGGCCCTCTCTTATGCGGGAGCAGTGGAGGTGGCTTGAGCGCCCCAAATATTTGCCAGCGGATTGGGTGAATTCCAAGATCTGCTCTTGCGCTTTTGCGCGATCTGACATAGGAAAGACGTCTAGATGGACTCGCAGGCCGGGGGAGAGGGCCGCGGTAGCGGCATGGCCGAGTACGGCCAGAGGCGGGGGCGCGTGCCCCACCGCGTCGTCGCCGCGGTGCTCGCCGGGCTCGCGATCGTCGTCGCGGTCCCGCTCGTAACGGGCCTCGCGATCGGCGGTGGGGCCCACGGGCAGCGCGGCCACCGTCCGCGGGGGTTCAAGGCGAGCGACTATCCGGTGATTCCGAAGGCGCTCATGGAGCATCCGCCCACGAGCGCACCGCACTCGTCTCCCGAGGCTCGTCGCCGCTCACGCACCGCCTACCGCGGGCACTCCCGCCGAAGGGCACTGCGCCTTCTCCGCGCCACCTTCCCGCAGCTCGCGCAGCTGCCGAAAGCTGCGACGCCGCGGCTGCCCGCCGGCTCGCACATCGAGCGCTACCTCGGCGACTACGCGATGCGGGTCAGGCTGCCTCACTCCCGCCGTCGCCAGATCGTCCTCTCCCCGCTGCCAGTGCGAAAGCGCGGCCACCACGGGCGGAGCAGGAAGCCAAACCTGCGTCTACACGCGGCCGATGCCGGGTTCGAGCCGATCAACCCGCTTGTCGACACGAGCTTCCCGACGACGCTCGGGGATGGAATCTCGATCGGCGACCAGGGCGTCCGTGTCCGACCGGCCTCCTCGACGGCTGACGGGGCGACGGGCAGCGCGACCGACGGTCAGGTCTTCTATCCCGATACGGCCACTGATCAGGACATGCTCGTCTCGGCCGTCCCGACG
>VAWV01000003.1 GCA_005883295.1 Actinomycetota bacterium | reverse complement strand
AGACGGCGAGGGCGACGAAGGACAGGGCCTGAGTGGCCCGCAGGAACTTCCGCGGCTTGTCGCTTTTCGGAGCCTCCATGCATGGAGCGACGTCGGGGTACCCGTGGCGGAAAACCGCCAGGGTCTAGATCGTCATCTGGGCCCCGTTCTTGAGCGGAAACCGCCTGTTACGCGCTATCCGGCGCCGGCGCGCTGCTCGCCGGCGCGCAGCAGCCGCTCGCGGAGCTCGCCGGCCTCCTCGGGGGAGGGATCGAACCCGGCGGGATCGGGGAGCGCATCGAGCCCGCTCAGCCCGAACAGCTTCTGGAACAGGTCGGTGGTCCGGTAGAGGATCGCGCCGAACCGCGAGCGCCCCGCCTCCTCGATCAGGCCCCGCTCGAGCAGCGTGCCGACGGCCGACTCCGAAGCGACGCCCCGGATGCGCGCGATCTCGGGCCGCGAGACCGGCTGAAGGTAGGCCGTGATCGCCAGGCACTCGGCCTGGGCCTGGGTGAGCGGCGGGGTGCGGGGCCGGGCGAGCAGGCGGCGCGCCGCGCGCTCCGCGACCGGGTCCGTCGCAAGCGTGAACCCGCCCGCGACCTCGCGCAGCACCACCCCGCGGAAGCCGTCCGCGTAGTGCTCGCGGAGCCTGGCGAGCGCCTCCACCACCTCGCCCTCGCCGACCTCGGCCGCGTCGGCCAGCTCACTCGCGCTGAGCGGCTCGGGCGACAGGAACAGGAGCGCTTCTACGATGCGCGCCAGCTCGTTCACGCCGTCCCCTCGCTCGAGCGCGCGGTGACCGTGATCGGCTCGAACGGCGCCCGCTGCTCCCAGTCGGCCTCGCCCGCCTTGTAGAGCTCGAGCAGGGCGAAGAGGGTGATCGCCTGGGTGAGGCGATCGCTGCCCTCCACGGCCTCGTCGAACGCGAAGCGGCCCCGGGAGCGGAGCAGCTCGCGCAGGTACTGCAGCCGCTGCTCCACGGTCACCCGCGGGCGCGCCATGTGCCGCAGGTCCAGCGGCGGCGGGGTGCGCAGGAGATCGCCGACGGCCCGCCCGAGCTGTTCGGGCTCGTACGCCTGCTCGGCCACCTCGAGCGAGACGCGCCGCAGCGCGCGCGGGATCGGAGCCGAGCGATAGCGGAAGCCCGTCTCCGTGGCCAGACGGGCGTGCAGGAACTCGGCCGCGCGCCGGTAGCGCGAGTACTCCAGCATCCGTGCGAGCAGCTCCTCGGCCGCCTCGTGTGGCTCCCACTCGAGGCCCTCCCCCTCGCCGCCCGGGAGCATGAGCCGGGACTTGAGCTCGAGGAGCGCCGCGATCAGGACGAGGAACTCCGTGGCCGCTTCCAGGTCCAGCTCGCCGGTCTGCTCCAGGTGGGCGACGTAGGCCAGCACCACCTCGGCCAGGTCGACCTCGAGCAGGTCGACCTCCTCCCGCAGCACGAGCGTGAGGAGGAGGTCGAAGGGGCCCTGGAAGACCTCGAGATCGAGGTCGAGCGAGGCGACGGGCATTGTCTCCACGTTAGTCGGGCGGGCCGACGCCCATGCGCTCACGCACGTCGGCGAGCGTCCCCGAGGCAATCGAGCGGGCCCGCTCGGCGCCGGCCCGGAGGACGTCCTCCAGCCCGGCGCGGTCGGCCTGAAGCTCCTGGTAGCGGTCCCGGATGGGCGCCAGCGCCTCCACGACCGCGTCGGCGACTGCCTTCTTGAAGTCGCCGTACTGCGCGTGCGCGAACTCCTGCTCGACATCCTCCGGCCCCACGCCGCGAAACACCGACATCACCTCGATCAGGTTCGAGATCCCGGGCTTGTCCGGCGCGCGCACCACGTCGCTGCCGGAATCGGTGACCGCGCGCATGATCTTCGTGGCCATCGCCTTGTCCGGGTCGCGGATGTAGAGGGTCCCCTGCTCGCTACCGAGGGTGGTGGACATCTTGGTGTCGGGCGACTGGAGGTCCATGATCCGCCCGCCAACGTCGGGGATGCGGTGGCGCGGGACCACGAGCGTCTCCCCGAAGCGCTCGTTGAAGCGCTGCGCGATGTCGCGCATGAGCTCGATGTGCTGGCGCTGGTCCTCGCCGACGGGGACCTCGTCGGCCCGGTAGGCGAGGACGTCCGCGGCCTGGAGCACCGGGTACAGGAACAGCCCGGCCGACACCAGCTCGCGCTGCCCCGCGGACTTCTCCTTGAACTGGTGCATCCGGTTGAGGTCGCCGTGGGCCGTGACCGCCGAGAGGAGCCAGCACAGCTCGGTGTGCTCCTTCAGGTCCCCCTGGCGGAAGAGCGTGCAGCGCTCGGGGTCGAGGCCCGCCGCCAGGAGGACCGCGGTCGTGTCGTACACGTTGGCCCGGAGCTCGTCGGGCTCGTACGGCACCGTGATCGCGTGCAGGTCGACGATGCAGTAGATCGCGTCGGCTCGGTCCTGCCCCTCCACGTACTGGCGGATCGCCCCGACGTAGTTGCCGAGGTGCTTCTGACCCGTCGGCTGTATGCCGCTGAAGATGCGCACCGCGCTAGGTGGCGGGAGGCTGGCGCACGATGGGCCGGCGCGCGGCGCGGCCCTCGTCGAGGCGGCGCACCGGCGTCTCGTAGGGCGCGCCCTTGACGAGCTCCGGATCGCGCCGCCCCTCCTCGAGGATCGCGCGGATCGAGTCGGCGAAGCGGTCGAGGGTCTCCCACCGTGGGTGGGTGGACGCGGTGGTCCAGGAGCCGCTTCGCGATGTCCAGCGTCTTGATGCCCAGCTCCCGCTTGGCGGGCGCTCCAGACAGCACGAACTCGTGCATGCAGGTGCGGTCGAAGGCGACCGGCAGCAGCTCGCCGATGCCGGGCTCGGCGAGCCGCGCGCGCAGGTAGTTGGCGTTCAGGACGGCCGTCTCCGCCACGTCGCGCAGGCCGTCGCCGCCCACCGAGCGGATGTACGCGTAGGAGCGGACGAACACGCCGAAGTTCCCCTGGAAGCCGCGCAGCCGCCCGATCGACTTCGGGTGGTCTTGGTCGAGCTCGTAGGCCGGCTCGGCACCGTTTCGGGACGCCGACTCCACCACGCGCGGGACCGGCAGGTACGGCTCGATGCGGTCGGAGACCGCGATCGGCCCGGCGCCCGGCCCGCCGCCGCCGTGCGGCTGCGTGAAGGTCTTGTGCAGGTTGAAGTGGACGATGTCGAACCCCATGTCACCGGGGCGCGAGATGCCGACCACCGCGTTCAGGTTGGCGCCGTCGTAGTAGAGCGTGGCGCCGGCCTCGTGCACGATCCGAGCGATCTCCTCGATGTTCCGGTCGAAGAGGCCGAGCGTGTTCGGGTTGGTGAGCATCAGGCAGGCGGTGTCCTCACCGGCTCTTGCGCGCAGGTCGTCGAGGTCCACCCCGCCGTCCGCCGCGGTCCCGACCTTCACGACCTCGTAGCCGGCCATCGTGACGGTGGCCGGGTTCGTCCCGTGGGCGGTGTCCGGCGTGAGGACCTTGGTGCGGCTCTCGCCGCGATCCTCGTGGTACGCGCGGGTGAGGAGCAGCCCGCCGAGCTCGCCGTGCGACCCCGCGCTCGGCTGGAGCGAGACGTGCGGCAGCCCGGCGATCTCGGCCAGCGCGCGCTCGAGCCGCCACATGAGCTCGAGCGCACCCTGCGCGTACTCGTCGTCCTGGAGCGGATGCAGGCGGGCGTGCCCAGGGAGTGCCGCGACCCGCTCGTTGAGCTTCGGGTTGTACTTCATCGTGCACGAGCCAAGCGGGTAGAAGCCCGTGTCGAGGTCGAAGTTCTTCTTCGACAGGTTGTTGTAGTGGCGGACGATCTCCGGCTCGGCCACCTCGGGCAGCTCGGGCGGCCAGCGCCGAACAGCGGCAGCGGGGAGCAGCTCCTCGATCGGGGTCTCGGGGACGTCGGTCGGGGGTGGCGAGAACGCCCGCCGGCCCTCCTGCGAGCGCTCGAAGATCGTGAGCGTGTCGGTCTCGGCCGGCCTCATGCCGCGACCCCCTCCCGCGAACGCGCCACCAGCCCGGCCAGACGGTCGATATCGGCGCGGGTCCGCCGCTCGGTGATGGCCACGAGCAGGCCGTCGGCGTACTCCGGGTAGTCGCGCCCCAGGCGGTAGCCGGGGTTGACGCGCTCCGCCCGCGCGCGGCGGAACAGGTCGTCGAGGTCGGGCACGCGCACGGCGAACTCGCGAACCACCGGGCCGGGGTTGATCGGTTGGAGCCCGAGCGCCTCGCGCGCGTAATGGGTGCGGCGCAGCATCAGCTCGCCAAGCTCGACGATCCCGCGCCTGCCGAGCCAGGACAGGTAGATCACCCCCGCCACCGCGTTGAGCGCCTGCGACGTGCAGATGTTGTGGGTCGCCTTCTCGCGGCGGATGTGCTGCTCGCGGGTCTGGAGCGTGAGGACGAACCCGCGCCGGCCATCCGCGTCCACGGTCTCGCCGGCGATCCGGCCCGGCATCCGGCGGATGAAGCGATCCCGCGCCGCGAAGAACCCGAACGAGGGGCCGCCGTAGTCGAGCCGGTTGCCCAGCGACTGGCCCTCCCCCACGGCGATGTCCACGCCGAACGCGCCGGGCGGCTCGAGGACGCCCAGGGTCAGCGGGTCGACGGAGCAGACCACGAGCGCGCCCGTGCGCTGCGCGGCCTCGACCAGCGGCCCGAGGTCCTCGACCGTGCCCAGGAAGTTGGGCTGCTGGAGGAAGACCGCCGCGGTGTCGTCGTCCACTGCCGCCGCCAGGGCGTCCAGGTCAGTGGCCCCGCGCTCGTCGAGCGGGGTCTCGTGGAGGGTGGTGCCGAAGCCGCGCCCGTAGGTCTCGAGCGCGGCGCGCGAGTGCGGGTGGACGCCGCGGCTCGTGACGAAGCGCGACCGCCGGTTCTCGAGCAGCGCCAGATAGCCGGCCGATGCTACGGAGCTCGGTCCCTCGTAGAGGGAGGCGTTGGCAACCGGGAGCCCGGTGAGCTCCGAGATCGCCGTCTGGAACTCGAACATCGCCTGGAGCCCGCCCTGCGAGACCTCCGGCTGGTACGGCGTGTAGGGCGTGAGGAACTCCGAGCGCTGGATGATCGAGTCGATCAGCGCCGGAACGTAGTGGTCGTACATGCCCGCGCCCAGGAAGCTCACCTCGTCCTCGCAGTGGCGGTTGCGCGCGGCGAGCTGGGCGAGGTGGTCGTAGACGTCCTGCTCGGCCATTCCGTCCGGCAGCTCGAGCGGCGCGCTGAGGCGCAGTGACTCGGGGATGTCCGCGAAGAGGTCGTCGATCGAGCCGGCGCCGATCGCCGCCAGCATCTCGCGGCGGTCCCGGTCGGTTGCCGACGTGTAGCGGGTCACTCGGAGGACTCGGCGGCCAGCCGCTCGCGGTAGGCGTCGGCGTCGAGCAGGGCGTCGGCCTCGCTCGGGTCGCTGAGCCGGACGCGGATGAGCCAACCCTCGCCGTAGGGGTCGTCGTTGATCTTCTCGGGGGCGTCGGAGAGCGTCTCGTTGACGGCGGTTACCTCCCCCGAGAGCGGCGCGATCACGTCGGAGACCGCCTTCACCGATTCGACCTCCGAGTAGGGATCGTTTGCCGCGATCGCCGTGCCGAGGTGAGGCGGATCGAAGAACACGACCTCCCCCAGCTGGTCCTGCGCGAACCAGGTGATCCCGAGGGTCGCCTCGCCGTCCTCCACCCGCGCCCAGTCGTGCTCGGGGTGGTAGAGCAGGTCGGGCGGGTAGGTCTCATCGGCCATCGGCGGACTCCTTGCGGTACAGGGGCCGCTCGCGCACCTCGGCGGAGCGGCGCTTGCCGCGCACGTCGACCTCGATCGCGGTGCCCGCGGCAGCTGCGGCGCGGGGCACATAGGCCATCCCGATCCCCACCTCCAGGCACGGCGAGTGCGTGCCGCTCGTGACCACCCCGGTGCCGTGGTCGGTATGCACCTCGTTTCCCGGGCGGGGGATGCCGGGGCGCGCCGATGAAGCCGGTCTCGACCTTGCAGCACCACGCCAGGCCGGCCTCGATCGGGTTGCGGTCCTCCGAGAGGTCGTTGCCGTACAGGTGGAAGCAGACCTCGAGCCGCAGCGTGTCCCGGGCGCCGAGGCCGGCGGGCGTCGCGCCGTCCCCGGTGAGCGCGTCCCAGACCGCCTCCGCGTCGTCGGGCGCCATCAGCAGCTCGACGCCGTCCTCGCCGGTGTATCCGGTCCCGCAGACCAGGCACTCGGCACCGGCCACACGCGCGCGCGTGGTGTGCATGCGGGCGGGTGCGTCGCCATCGATGTGGCGGGCGAGGACGGCCCGCGCCTCGGGGCCCTGGAGGGCGAGCATGGCGTGGCGGTCGGCCGCGTCCGTGACCGTCACGTCGAACGGCGCCGCGTGCGCCTCGAACCAGGCGACGTCGCGCTCGTGGTTGGCCGCGTTGGTCACGGTGAGGAAACGGTCGCCGAGGCGGTAGCTGAAGAGGTCGTCGAGCACCCCGCCGTCCTCGCGGCAGAGGACCGAGTACTGGGCGCCGGCGTCGGACAGCCTCGTAACGTCGTTCGACACCAGGTGCTGGAGGAAGGCCTCCGCATCGGGCCCCGCGGTCTCGATCTGCCCCATGTGGGAGACGTCGAACAGGCCGGCGCGCGTCCGCACCGCCACGTGCTCCTGGCGGATCCCCTCGTACTGCACCGGCATCTCCCATCCGGCGAACGGAACGAGGCGCGCACTGGCGCCGCGATGGCGCTCGAACAGGGGCGTACGGCGTAGTGCTTGGGCGGCGACGGCCAAGGGGTTGAGACTCTACTTAGCGCCGTGGCTGCGGTCGGCCCCTGGTGCCGCGGCTTCCGTCGAGTCGCCCCACGGAGGGCAATAAAGGGGAGGGTTCTGGCGGCGCTGTCCTACCTAAGTGGCCCTATGGACCACCTAGGCAACACAGCGGCCCCAGCCTGCCCGACGCAGCCGAGTCAGGGAAGGACGGGGCGCGGCCGATCGGGCGGGTGGCCGGCGCGCGGTGCGTTCCCCGCTGCCGACTATTGCAGTTCAGGAGGCAGTGGGGAATGCAGCGCGTGACGCCCGCCCGCCCGCAGCGCGGCCTGAGCCCTACTAGTCCTTCAAAAACGAAGGAACGTCGATGTCGTCGTCGCCGATCTCCAGCGACGACCGCTGCCGGTCATCCATCCGCGGGGTGCGCCTCTCGGAGCGATCCCGCGCCGGCCGCTCGCGCGGCTCGAACGAGAACAGACTGGGCCCGCCGTCGCGCCGGCCGAAGCCCGTCGCGATCACGGTCACACGGAGCTCGTCTGTGGCTCCCTCGTCGATAACGGCGCCGAAGATGATGTTCGAGTCGGAGGCAGCCGCGCTCTGGATGATCTCCGCCGCCTCGTTCACCTCGAACAGCCCCAGGTCGCTGCCCCCGGTGATGTTGAGCAGGATGCCGGTGGCGCCCTCCACCGACTGTTCGAGCAGCGGGCTCGAGATCGCGGCCTTCGCGGCCTCGGCCGCGCGGCTCTCGCCGCTGGCGGAGCCGATCCCCATCAGTGCGGACCCGGCGTCCTGCATGATCGTCCGCACGTCGGCGAAGTCCAGGTTGATCAGGCCGGGGATCGTGATCAGGTCGGTGATGCCCTGGACGCCCTGGCGGAGCACGTCGTCGGCCGCCCGGAAGGCGTCGAGGATGCTGGTGCGGCGCTCGACGATCCCGAGGAGCTTCTCGTTCGGGATCACGATCAGCGTGTCGACCTGCTCCGCGAGATTGTCGATGCCCGCGTTCGCCTGGCGCGCGCGCTGGCTGCCCTCGAAGGAGAACGGGCGGGTGACCACGCCCACGGTCAGAGCGCCGATCTCGTGCTTCGCGATCTCGGAGATCACCGGCGCCGCGCCCGTCCCGGTGCCGCCGCCCTCGCCGGCGGTCACGAAGACCATGTCCGCGCCCTTGAGTCCCTCCTTGATCTCGTCGCGGCTCTCGTTGGCCGCGCCGTAGCCCGTCTCGGGGTTCGCGCCCGCGCCGAGCCCGCGCGTGAGCTGCGCCCCGATTTGAAGCTTGATGTCGGCGTCGCACATCTGCAGCGCCTGGGCGTCCGTGTTCACCGCGATGAACTCCACGCCCTTGAGGCCGGCGTCCACCATGCGGTTCACGGCGTTCGTGCCGCCGCCGCCGACGCCGACGACCTTGATGACCGCCAGGTAGCTCCCCGTGTCCATCGCTCCCAGTTCCCGTTCGCTGGCCTCAGCCAGTCTGGCTCGCCTTCCGGGCCTTCTTCCGTCCGACACTCAAGCAATGGTCGAAGGTTTTGCCTGCGTATCGAACGCCGGAAATTCCGCACTGTACGGGGTCCCGAGCGTTCGTGTCAACGTCAGGCACGATTTCGTGCGGCAGCGGAACTCTCGACCACGGGTCGAGCGTTGCTCGCTTCTCGACCTGAACTGGAGGGTTGGCGGCGCTCATGGAGGGTTCGCGGCGCTCATGGCCCGGTCTGCGGTGGGGCGCCTCCACTCGGCGCGGGAGTGGCCTGGGTGGTCCCGCTCGGCGAGACCGTCTGCGGCGGTGGCGGCCCCGTCGACTGACCGGCGGGCGTGCCGCTCGCGGTCGATGGTGTCGAACCCGCGGCGCCCGGTCCCGCTGGAGCGGTCGTTGAGCCCGCCGCTCCAGGCGCGGCCGTCGTCGCCGCAGGCTGCGCCGGGATCGCGGTCTGCGCGCCTGGGGGCGGCGCGATCACCAACCCGCCCGCCACCGGCCGATCGGGGAGCCGGACGTCGATGTAGGAGGCACCGCGGCTGGTCGGATCGGCCAGGATCGCGGCCGCCGCGGTCCACTTGAATCCGAGCTCGACCGGCGGTCCGAGGATCACCTCGGGGCCACTCCGGATGTACGCGACGAGCCCCTTGACCGGAAGCTCGCGCAGACGTTCGATGCGCGGGCGAAGGGGCGCGGGCGCGGCCGCCGCGGCGGCCACGAGCCGGCTCGCCCTCCCCTGCCCCAGCCGGCCGTGCACCGGCAGCGCACCGACATCGATGACCGGCAGCCAGCGCGGTATCGGGCGGACGGCGGGAAGCAGGATCCCACCGACGCCCGCAGCAACGCGCTCGCGCCCGTAGACGAGGACCGCGACCGGCGCCTTCTCGACTACCTCGATATGGAGACCATGGGGGAAGTCCGCGCTCACGCGCAGCGCCTCGATGGTCGCGCCCGCGCCGAGCGCGCGCCTGAGCGCGCCCTCGTCCACGTGGAGGGTGGTCATCCGGGTGGCCGCCGCGATCAGCGCCGCGCGCTGGCGTGAAGCGTCCGTGCCGGTGAGCCCGCTCACCGTCACCCGCTGCACCTGCACGAAGGAGGAATCGCGGAACCAGAGGAGGTAGAGCGCGCCCAGCGCCGCCACCACGAGGCCCAGCACGAGGAGCCGCGCCCTCGCGGCCCGTGAAGGGGGGCGAAGGGCCCGTGGCATCGTGGCCGCGAGCCAGCGCAGCAGGTCGGCCACGCGCGGGACTCCGCGCCGTCCGATGGCGACAGCCGCCCTCACGAGCGGAGCTCCGACGTGTCGACCTCGCCCAGGATCTGCACCTCGGGCTCCAGCTCGATCCCGAACCGCTCGCGCACGCGCCGGCGCCCCTCGGCCATCAGGGCGATCACGTCCGCGGTGGTGGCCCGGCCCGCGTTCTCCACGAAGTTCGCGTGCTTCTCCGAGAAGCGGGCGCCGCCCACGGTGAGCCCGCGGCAACCCGCGGCGTCGAGCAGCTGCCCGGCGCTGCGCCCCTCGGCGCGGGGGTCGTCCGGGTTCTTGAACGTAGATCCGAAGGTCTTGATCCCGGACGGCTGGGCGGCCTTCCGCTGCGAGCGCATGTCCGCGAGCGTGCGCTTCACGTCCGCCGGCTCGGCATCGGCGAGCAGGAATGACGCGCGCGCCACGACCTCCCCCGGCTCGAGGTTCGAGCGGCGGTACTGAAAGCCCAGGTCCACCGGGGTGCGGCGATCGACCTCACCCGGCCGCGCCACCTCCACCCACTCGAGCACCCGCGAGAGGTCGCCGCCGTAGGCGTTCGCGTTCATCTTCACGGCCCCGCCGACGGTGCCTGGGATGTTCACGCCGAACTCGAGCCCCGTCAGCCCGAGTCGGGCCGCCATCGCGGACGCCTGCGGCAGCCGTGCGCCACCGCCGCACAGGAGTCGGCGCCCCTCCGGGACGATCGTCGCCAGGTCGTCGTCGAGCTTCAACACGAGTCCACGAAAGCCCTCATCGGCTATGAGGAGGTTCGAGCCGGAGCCCACCACTCCTACCGCGAGCGACCGCTCGCGCGCCCAGTCGAGGAGCCCCGCAAGCCGCTCCGACGAGCCCGCGCGGGCGAACCAGTCGGCCGGTCCGCCCGTGCGAATGGTGGTCAGGCGCTGGAGCGGATAGTCCTGCTCGACGCCCTCCGGCGGGGATGTCACCGCGCCGCCCCTCCGGCGGGCTCCGCCGGCACCGGCTCCACGAGCCGCGCGGCCAGCCGGTCGATGTCGCCCGCGCCGAGCGTGAGCAGCACGTCCCCCTCGTGCAGGATCGAGGACAGGAGCCGCTCCGCGTCGTCGATCGTCGGCGTCCAGTACACGGGCCGCCCGCCGGAGGCGTCCGCGGCGGCGGTGGCCACGAGCCAGCCCGACACGCCCTGGTGGTCCTCCGCGCGCTCCCGCGCCGGGTAGACGTCGAGCACGCAGATCGCGTCCGCCAGCGCCAGCGCGGCGCCGAACTCGCGCGCAAGGCGCGCCGTGCGGGAGAAGAGATGGGGCTGGAAGCAGGCGATCAGGCGCTCCGGGTCGAGCGTGCGAGCCGCCTCGATGCTCGCCCTGACCTCGGTCGGATGGTGGGCGTAGTCGTCGTACACCACCGCCCCGGCGGCGGTCGTGCCGCGGCGCTCGAACCTCCTTCCGGCGCCCGGGAAGCTCGCGAGCGCTGCCGCCGCTTCGGCGGGCTCGACACCGGCCTCGCGGCACGCGGCGATCGCCGCGAGCGCGTTCAACACGTTGTGCTCGCCCGGCACGGACAGCTCCACCTCCACGCCCAGGGCCGTGAAGCGGGACCCGCCGGGGCCGAGGCGGACGTCCTCCGCGGCCACACCGCCAGCCCCGATCCCGTAGGTGATTGAGGCGCCCCGTAGTTCCACCCCCTCCCAGGCGATCGTGAACCCGGCCCCGCCGACGAATTGCTCGAAGGCGGACTCGATCTCCCGCGTGGAGCGGTACGTGGCGTGGTGGTCGAGCTCCACGCTCGTGACCACCGCGACCTCCGGCGACAGCTTGAGGAACGAGCGGTCGGACTCGTCGGCCTCGATCACCAGCCACTCGCCGTCGCCCCAGTCGGCGTTGCGCGAGGTGGTCCGAAGCTCGCCGCCGATGAGGTAGGACGGCGCGGTCCCGGCCTCGATGAGCACGTGCGCGCACATGCACGCCGTGGTCGTCTTGCCGTGCGTACCCGCAATCGCCGCGCAGCGCCGCAGGAGCGATACCTCCGCCAGCAGGTCCCCCCGGTGAAGGGTCCGCTCCGCGCGCGCGAGCTCGGGGTTGTCCGGCGCGATCGCGGTCGATACGACGACCTCCGCTCCGTCCGGCACGTTCCGCGCGTCGTGACCGATCGCGGGCTCGATCCCCTCGGCGCGCAGCGGCTGCATGTAGCTCGACTCGGCTCTGTCCGATCCGCTCACCTCCGCGCCGAGCGAGCGCGCCACGAGCGCGAGGCCGCTCATTCCCGCACCCCCTATGCCGACGAAGTGAAGC
>VAWV01000002.1 GCA_005883295.1 Actinomycetota bacterium | reverse complement strand
CATGGCCCGTTCCTGCGCGGGGTGGAACGGAATACGGCCGCCGCGAGCTTCAGCGCGCACCGGCAGGCGAGGACCGCACCGCCGAGGCCCGTCGCGAGGAGAGAGCGGCTCACATGCAGGCGCCAGTAGCGGAATGCACTGCGATGGAACGCGATGATCGTCATCAACGGGCTCGCGGCGGAGGTGGAGCCCTGATGGTGGACCACCGACAGAGAGGGCTCGTACTCCACGCGCATCCCGGCGGAGAGGGAGCGGCGGCACCAGTCGGCGTCCTCCCAGTACATGAAGTAACCCTCGTCGAGGGGCCCCACAACGTCGAAGCGGTCGCGCGGCGCGATCAGGCAGGCGCCCGAGACCCAGTCCACGACTTGGGTCCCCGAACCAGGGGTCGCCCGCAACTCGCGCTGCACCAGCCGGCTCGAGGGTCGCATCCGGGCGAGCAGGGAGGTGCGGCCGAGGAGGCCCGTACGAGCGGTGGGGAAGCCGCGGGCAGACTGCTCCACCCCGCCGTCCGGGGTGCGCACCGCGGGTCCACGCGCAGCCAGATCCTCGGGCCACTCCAGCCCGGCGACCTGGGCGAGGAACCCGGGGCTCACCTCGACGTCGGGGTTCAGCAAGACGACGACGCTCCCCTCGGCCGCGGCCTCGATGCCCCGGTTGCAGCCTGCCGCGAAGCCGATGTTGCGCCCCGGGTCGATCAGCCGTGCCCCCTTGGGCAACGACGCGGGTTCTGCCACCCCGCCGTGGTTGTCGACCGCGATCACGTCGATGGCCGTGCTGGCGGACACATCCTCACGGGCGCGGTCGAGGGCGCGCGCCCAGATCTCCTGTGCCCGCCCCCCGCCGTACAGCACCGTGATCACCGCGATGCGTGTGAGGCCCGCTGCGGTCGCGATCGGGCAAGGCTATACCGTGTGAACGTGGCGGCAAGGGTCCTGCCTGGTCCGACGCTTGCCTCCTGGCGGCGGCTGAAGCGCCGCTGGGCGCGGCCCTGGTCGCTCGAGGCGAGCGGCTGGCTCGTGGCTGCGGCGGGCGCGCTCCTGTTCCTCGACTCGGCGGGCACCGTCGACGTCGGCTTCACGCTGCGACCCAGTGACGTGCTGCTCGGGGCAGCGAGCGTCGTCGGACTTCCCTGGGTGCTTCGTGGCTGGGCTCGGCTGCCCCGAATCCTCCAGGTCTCAGCGGCTGCCCTGATCGCGGTCTACCTCCTCGCGACGATATTCGGACCAGCGACGACCCGTCCCGGACTGGCGAGGACGAGCCATCGCGAGCTCGTGTACCTCGCGTACCTGCTGCTGGGCATCACCACGATCGGGCTTGTCGTCGGCATCCGCGCGGGCGGCTGGCCGCTCCGGCGCATCGTCTGGGCGCTCGTGGCCGGGCTGTTCGTGGAGGCGGCGTACGCGGCTTACCAGTGGCCGGCGCAGCACTACGGCTGGCCACTGCACGACATCAACAACGCCCCGAACTCGGACAACTTCACTACGGGTCACCGCTTTCAGGGAAACGGGCTTTTCGGTTGGGAGCGCGTGCGAGGCACCTTCAAGGAGCCGCTCGTGCTCGGGTCGTATCTCGCCTCGGTCGCGGCGCTGGCGGTGGCCGGACTGGCCCGCGCTCGGCCGCGGAGCAGGCGCGCACGGATAGCCGGCCTGATCGTCGCGATAGTCGCCGTGACGCTCACATCCTCCTCGCTCACGTGGGGAGCGACCACGCTGGTCGCCCTGCTCATTGCCACAACCTGGGCCGTTGCGTCCGGTCGCCCGCGTCCGTCGACGGCATTGGGCGCCGTCCTCGCGATCGCGGTGCTCACCGCTCCGCTGGTGTTCACGCATGCCGAGGTGGCGTCCGGGATCACGGGCCGTTCTGCGGTCGGGCTCCAGACGACCGTGCTGAGCCGCCGCGACGCGTGGCAGGAGGTGGGGCGGCAGTGGGCTCCGCAGCCCGTCCTGGGGCACGGGCCAGGGCAGAGCTCCGTGCTGATGGCGTACAGACCCGACGTGCCGGGCGCCCCCGTCGTCCTCGGATCGGCCTACGGCGTGTGGGGCTCGGCCCTGCTCGATGCCGGGATCGCCGGGCTGGCCGCCTGGATCCTGCTGCTCGGCTCGCTTTTCGCCCTCGCGCTGCGCGCGCTGCTCCGCGGTGTCCGGCCTCTCGCCTGGGGCGCCGTGAGCGCGGCCGCAATCGCCGTGATCCTGGGTGACACGTTCGGCGACAGGTTCGACCCCAAGGTGTGGCTACTGCTCGGCGTGATGGCGGCGACGTGCGAGCGCGCCGGCCGCCAAGCCGGCGGCGGCCGCCAGGAGCCCGATCGCCCCGCCCACTAGGGCGGCCGTCACGGTCTTGCTGTGAAGCTGGCCCGCGGCCTGCGCCCTGGCGGCGAGCCGGTAGCGATCGGGGATGTCCAACCGCGGTATCTGAACGAGCTTGCCGCCGGGGCTGGTCACGGACACCTGATCGGCGTCGAACGTCACGGCTCCTGCGGCGTTCACCTGGACGTCGATCTCGGCGGAGCCGACCTGCAACTGCGGAACCCAGCGCACCGTGATCCTCGTCCAACGACGCGAAACCAGCACGGTGCGGCCATCGGCCACATCCTCGGGCGCCGCGCCGAACGCCAGCCTGAGCGCGGCGCGGCCCCGCGGTGCGCGCACCCACGCCTGGGCCAAGTAGGGATGTCCGGGGGAAAGCGCCTTGGCGATGGTCACCCAGGTGCCGCAGCCCGGCTGGGTGTAGTGACAGGTCGTACGAAGGAGCCCCCGCCCGCGACGGCCCCGGCCGCGGGCAGGCCCCGTCGACGTCGGCGGGAGGAGGAAGATGGACCGGCCAACGCCCCACCCCTGGGCGCCGTTCTCGAAGTCGAAGCGCGTACGCGGGCTGCCGAAGCCGGGGTTGCCCGAGGAAGCGCGCAGGAACTCGAGCGTGGAGGCGGCGGCCGACCCGGCCATCGCAGTGGCCACCGTCGAGTTCACCGCGCGTGCGCGCACGATGAACAATCCCGCGTCCGGGCTGCCGCCTGCGTTGAGCCTCGGCTTTGCGCGGCGCAACGGCAGTCCCGAGCCCGCTGCAGCCCCCAACAGCACCTGCGGGGCGCGGAGCGCCTCCGCGGCCCTGATCCACCGCGCGCGCTGCCTGGCCAGCTCGTCTGCCGCCGGCGGCACGTCGGGCCGGATCGAGATCACGGCCTCGGCCAGATACGAATCGACCGGAGCCGGGCGCACGAGCGCCCCGACGCTGGCGCCGACCGCCGCAGCCACCACCAACGCCGCGCCCGCGACCGCCGGGGCCCCGGTTGCACGCGCCGCGCGTTCCCGCAGGCGACGGGTCGCCGGGATCACCAGCGAGGATCGCCGATCACGAACTTCTCTTGCTCGCCCTGGCTCGCGTGTTGCGCACCACGTCGAGCACAATGGGCGGGAGCAGCCTCCTCAGCAACATCCGCGCGCGCGCACGGGCCGGTTCGCCCGGGCGTGGTCGGAACAGCGTGCCGTGATCGCCTGACAGCTCTTCCTCGGGCCGGCCGCTCGTGTAGTAGTACAGGGCGAGTGACCTGCGGCTAACCCCTTCTGGAGCCATGAGCGGCTCGGGATGACCGTGGTAGGAGAAATCCGTGGTGTTGAAGATCACACAGCGGTTGAACACCGGGAGGATTCGCCGCTCACGGGTCTTCATATCGGTGCTCCACAGCTCGAGGTGGCCACCGTACTCCTCCCGCCAGTTGCGGTTTAGATAGAGCAGCAGGTTGATTCGCCGATCGAGGCGCAGGCGCCGGTGCTTGTTGAAGTCCGCGTGTATCTTCAGGAAGCCGCCGCGCTTGATCTCGTGGAACCCGCCACCTATGAAGTGTGGATCGGGTATGAGGCCCTCGATTCCGGTCAGGGACTCGAGGAACTCGATGAACACCGCCGAGTTGAACTGGGTCAGGAGGTGGCGGGGCGCGGGCGGCAGACGGGACTCGTCGTCGGTGGCGAGCTTCCGCTCCTCCGCATTGTCGAAGCGCTGCGTGTGCGCGATCTCACCCGCCTGTGACAGTTCGTCGACGATTTCCGCCAGCTGCTCAGCCGGCAGGAAATCGTCGATCACGACGTGTGGAAACGGCCGCGCGGCTTGGTACTCCGACCGCAGCCGAGCCGCGATGGCCTGCAACGCTTCGGGCTGGAAATAGCTCTCCCTGAGCGTGGGAGCGGTGGCCTGTGTCCGTTCGGTGGGGGTCGTCCTCACGTGCGAAGCCCGATGCGGAGGCAGCATGATACGAGTTGCCCGGCCTGCCGGGCCAACCGCGCGGGAGAGCGCGTAACCTCGTTCGTCCGGATGCCTGATCGTCCCTCGCCAGAAGCATCCGACGCGGATCGGGCTGCCATCGAGGGCGGGGTGGTCGCCGCCGGGCTAGCAGCGCCTCGGGATCCGCTCACCGCCGAAGAGATAAAGGGCCGAGCCGCCGGCGGGGCCGTGACTCTGGGCGCGCGGAGCCTCGTGATCTTCGGCCTGGGAGTGGTCGGCAACCTGGTGCTGGCGAGGTTGCTGGTGCCGCGCGACCTCGGGCTCGTCGCGCTGGGGACGACGCTGATCACCGTGGCCCGCTACATCTCGGACGCGGGCGTCGCCGTGGCGCTTATCGGCCGCACGGAGACGCCGAGCCGCGAGGAGCTCGGCGCGGTGCAGGGGTTCCAGCTCGCGACCACCACCGCGCTCGCCGTGTGCTTCGCGGCCGCGGCATCGCCCTTCGGGCGCGATGGGCTGGTGCCGGCCCTCATGATCACCTCGCTGCCGCTGGCCAGCCTCCGGATGCCGACCGTGCTGATGCTCGAGCGGCAACTCAATTACGGCGTGATCGCGCGCGCCGACGTGGTCGAGGCGGTGGTCGGCTACACGTGGGCGATCGCGACGGTCGCGGTGGGCTGGGGAGTTTGGGGGCTCGCTTCGGCGGCACCGATCCGCGTCCTCGCGGGCAGCGCCACGGTGATGCGGCTGGGGCCGGTGGGCCTGGTGCGACCGCGCTGGGACTGGCACCTCGTACGCCCGATCCTTGGCTTCGGGGTCCGCTTCCAGGCCATCAACGCTGTGTCAGCGGGCCGCGACCAGGGGCTCAACGCGGGGATCGCGGCGATCGCAGGCGTCCCGACACTCGGACTATGGAGCCTCGCCTGGCGGATCATGCAGGTGCCCTTCCTGCTCTTCGTCACACTCTGGCGCGTCTCGTACCCGGCGATGTCGCGCCTGCTGGAGACGCGACACGACCCCCGACCGGTCATCGAACGCGCCATCGGCGTCGTCGCGGTTGCTCTGTCGCCGATCGTGGTCGGGATCGCCGCGGGCGCTCACGCCCTGCTCCCGCCGCTCGTCGGCAATCGCTGGGCGCCCAGCGCAGACATCCTGGTGTTCTCCAGCGCCGCGATGATGATCAGCGCGCCGGTCTCGATTACAAGCGTCGGCTACCTGCTGGCATCGCGCCAGCCCACGAAGATCCTCATTTCCGCCGTGGCCCAGGCGGTGACCTGGCTGGGGGTCGCGCTGTCGCTTCTGTCGCCGCTCGGAGTTACCGCGATCGGCCTTGGTTGGCTCGCGATGAGCCTGGTCGACCTTACCTTGCTCTCGCGCTGGGTCGGCCGGGACACCGGCGCGAGGATCATGCGGAGCCTGATGGGACCGGCCGCCGTGGCGGTCTTGGCCGGCGGGCTCGGACTCATCGTTGCGAGCGCCGGACATCATCGCGTGCTCACGGGATTACTCGGCGTGTTCG
>VAWV01000001.1 GCA_005883295.1 Actinomycetota bacterium | reverse complement strand
GACCGCCCCGGGCAGGCGATCCACGCCGGCGATCGCCATCGGGTGGATCTCGTCCCCCATGTCGGTCTTCGCCACCTTGCGGCCGGGGATCATCGTGTCGGCGAACGCCTGCAGCGTCGCGTCGTCGATCGCGACTGCGGCCAGCGCCGGATCGGCGGCGATCATCCGCTCGGCAAGGGGCAGGGCGGCCACCACGAACGCCCCCGCCCCCAGCACCCCCGCCCGCCGCATGAAGTCCCTGCGGGACAGCTCGTCGGCAAGCCGTCGTGCCGAGCTCTCCATACGCGGAACCTACCTCAGAAGCCCGCGCGCGGAGTCACCGTTACGGGGTATCCTCGCCCCATGTGCAGGGCGATCGCGACCGCAGCGGCGGCGCTGGCCGTGGCGGCGTGGATCCCCGCAACCGCGGGTGCCGACAGCGGCGTCGTCGGGTGGGACGGCACGAACCCGTTCGCCTGCACCCTTCAGCAGGTCGGCGGGGGAACGGCCTTTCCGGAGCCGAACGCGGACCCGTTCTGCGTGGAGTACGACAAACGCCACCAGAACGTGGACAAGCTGGGCGTGGTCGACTTCCTGTCGAAGGAGCCCAGGCGCTTCTCAATCGCGAGCGGCAAGTGCTTCTACTTCCAGCACGACCACTGGGTCGGATCGGTCTCGGAGGGCATCCCGCAGAGCCAGACCTACGCCTGGGACGGCGACTACTACTTCGACAAGGCGAAGGGCACCGGCGGCGCCTACGTGGAGAACTTCTCGATCGCGGGCCAGAGCGGCGATCCGACCCTTCTGCCCGGGTTCCCGTCGCAGTACAAGCCGTTCTTCGGGGACGGCCGCGGCGGGGTCCGCATCGACAACTCGGTGCCGGCCGACCCCAGCTGCGCGGCCAAGGCGGCGAAGCACGACCCCTACGTCACGAGCGGTCCGGGCGGCGGGTCGGGCGGCAAGGGCCTCGATCGCTGCCGGGTGCCCGGCGGCACCGCCGACCGCGGAATCGGCGGAATCCGCCTCGGGCAGACGCGCTCGTCGGTGCTAAGGACGCTGGGCCCGCCCACCAAGGAGAGCCTCCTGTACGTGAGCTACTGCATGACGGGCGGCGGGCGCCTCGTGGCCGGGTTCAGCAAGCGCGGCGGCGGCGGCCACGTGCTACTGGTGCTCACGAACTCGCCGCCGTTCGATCTGAGGGACATTCGCGCCGGCGACAGCACGCGCAAGGCGAGGAGGAAGCTGCGTCGTTCGCATCGCCTCACGGGGCTGCGCCGCGGCAGGGACCCGCTGGTGCTGCGTACGCGGCGCCAGTACCTGGTGGTCGGCACCCTGCGCGGCACGGTCAGGTTCATCGCGGTTGGAGCGCCCAAGCTCGCGGACGCCCGGCTCAAGCAGCTTCTCGAGCACATCCCGGGCTAGCCGAGCTACGGATCCGGGAAGGGCTGGATCGGGATGCCGTGGGTGGTCTCCCGCATTCCGAGCTCGTAAGCGGCGCCGTGCTCGGTTGAGAGGCGGAGGGGCTCGCGACCCTCGCGCTCGACGGTGATCTCCATCCGCGCGATCGAGCAGTTGACCGTGTGGTGCTCCGAGCCGTCGGGGTCCGAGTAGAGCCAGCCGACGAAGTCCTTGAGGGGCGCGGCCACGTCACCGTGGACGGTCGCGGCCGCCCCCGGGATCGTGAAGCGGCAGCCGTCGGGCCGCTCGTGGACCTCGGTCCGGCGCGCGGCCGCCGGGCCGCCGAGCGGCAGGCGCTCGCCGTCCAGTGAGAGGGCGCCCGTTCCGGTCCATGGCGTGGTGACGGGGCCGAGCTTGATTCGCCCGAACCCGAGGTCGAGCCAGGCTCCGTCCGCGCCCTGGAACTCGATCCCGTGCATCCAGATCCAGCGCTCGGCGTGCTGGGCGCCCCAGTTGTGGCCGGTCGTGCCGGGCCACCGGTCGAGCTCGATCCGGCGGTCCGCGACGTTCACCTCGCCGCTGAAGCGCGCCGCCGGATAGGGGCTCAGCAGCTTGGTCTTGGGGATCGGCGCCCGGTACATCCAGCCGCGCGGCAGGTGCCGGAGCGGAGGCTCCGGGGATTCGAACGTGAGCGACCACGAGGCATCCCCCGCGGCTCCGCTCGCCTCGCCGTCGTGGAAGGCGCCGGCCGCGTCCACGCTGATGTAGGCATCCGGGGTGACGTCGCCCGGATCGAACGTGACCTTGTAGGCCGTGGGGCCCTCCGCGGCCGCGTCGAACAGCGTGAACCAGAGCGAGCCTCGCGGTTGCTGACCGGGGCGCTTCAGGACCGTGTACCGGATCCACGCTCCAAGCGGCTCCGAGGGATGGAAGGTCCGGATGAAGAAGCTCTCGTAGTGACCGCGCCCCGGCGCGACGGCCGGGAAGCGCGCCTCGGTGCGGAGCTCTCCCATCGCGGTGGCGCAGGCTACCCGAGCACGGCTGATAGAACCCGCCCCATGCCGGACGACCCCGTGATGCTCATCACCGGCGCAAGCACCGGGATCGGCGCCGCCACCGCGCGACTCACGGCCGACGCGGGCTACCGGCTCGTGCTGGCGTCGAGGTCCGAGGAGCGGCTGCGCGGCGTCGCCGACGATCTGGGCGGCGGCGGCAGCCGGGTGCTCGCGCAGCCCTGCGACGTCTCCGTATGGGAGGACCAGGTTGCGCTCGTGGACAACGCCCTCGAGCGCTTCGGCCGCATCGACGTCGCGTTCGCCAACGCCGGCTTCGGGGCCAAGCGCGGTTTCCTCGAGGAGACCCCGGAGCACTGGCGCGCGATGGTCGACACCAACGTCCTCGGCGCGGCGTACACGATCCGCGCGGTCCTCCCCCACTTCCGCGAGCGCGACTCCGGACACTTCCTGCTGACCAGCTCGGTTGCCGGTCGGCGGGCGTTGCCGGGCTCCCTCTACTCGGCCACGAAGTGGGCCGTCTGCGGCATGGGCGAGGCGCTCCGGCAGGAGGTCGCCGCCACCGCCATCAAGGTGACCCTGATCGAGCCGGGCATGGTCGACACCCCGTTCTTCGACGACCCGCCCAGCGGGGCGCTGAGGGCCGAGGACATCGCCCGAACCGTGATCTTCGCCCTCTCCCAGCCCGCGCACGTGGACGTCAACGAGATCCTCGTGCGGCCCATCAACCAGCCGCTCTGATTCACCCCCAGCCGGACCGGTGACGTGCCCTCGCGCCGGGCCTCCGCGGGGGCTTGTGGGAGGCGCTTTGCAACATCGACCGATTGGTCACCCCACCGGCGGGCGGCGGGCCGTGCCACCCGAGGGTGATGTCACCTCGGAGGGTTCGGACATAGCCCGAGACCGCCGGAAACGGGCCCACGGATCGAATAGCGGTGTCCTTGGGAAGAGCGACCCCACCGGCGGGCGGCGGGCCGTGCCACCCGAGGGTGATGTCACCTCGGAGGGTTCGGGCATAGCCCGAGACCGCCGGAAACGGGCCCACGGATGGAATAGCGGTGTCCGCGACCTTGGGAAGCGCGGCCGCTGCGCCCATCGGCAGCGCGACTGGACCCGCCAACACAACCGCGCTCAGCGCGCCCATGACGATCAGCGGTTTCCTCACCCCACGCTCCTCCTGAGCCTTGTGGTCAATGCGACCGTAACGCCGCCGCACACGGTGGTCAAGCTGTCGTCCCCGGTCCGTAAGGTCGCGCCGTGGACTACAGCTCATGGCCACAGGTGGTCGCGCATATCGACATGGACGCCTTCTACGTGAGCGTCGAGCTCCAGCGTCGGCCCGAGCTGCGCGGGCTGCCTGTGGTGGTCGCGGGAACGGGTCCGCGCGCGGTGGTTACCACCGCCAGCTACGAGGCGCGCAAGTTCGGGGTCTTCTCGGCAACGCCGGCCGAGCGGGCGCGCCGCCTGTGTCCGCAGGCCGTGTTCGTGCCCCCCGACTTCGAGCACTACCGGGAGCGGTCGCGGGAGGTGATGGCGATCCTCCACGACCACGTGGACCGCGCGGAAGTCGTGGGGCTCGACGAGGCCTATCTGGACCTCAGCGGGCTCGAGCGCCCACGTGCCGCCGCGCGGCGGGTGAAGGCGGCCATCCGGGAGACCACCGGCCTCGCTTGCTCGATCGGCCTCGGCCCGAGCAAGCTGGTGGCCAAGGTCGCCTCGGACGCCGAGAAGCCGGATGGGTTCGTGGAGCTCACCCGGGCCGGTGCCTGCGATCGCTTCGCCGGCTCCTCCCCCGGCCTTATCCCGGGCATCGGACCAAAGACGGTCGAGCGGCTCACGAGTCATGGGATCCAGACGCTCGGGGAGCTGGCTGGGACCCCTCCGTCGGCACTGGCCGCGTGGTTCGGCCATCGCCTCGGCCCGCATCTGGCCCGGGTGGCCCGCTTCGAGGATGAGCGCACCGTCCAGACCGTGCGCGTTGCCAAGTCGGAGTCCCGGGAGACGACCTTCGACCGCGACCTGAACGGGGTCGCGGCGCTCGAACCAGTGCTCGAGGCGCTGTCCGCACGGCTTTGCGAGACGCTCGTCAAGCAGGAGCGCCGGGGGCGGACCATCGGGATCAAGGTGCGGCTCGACGACTTCTCGACACACACCCGCGCGCGTACGCGCGAGCAGCCGACTAACGAGCTGAGCGTCGTGCACGAGACGGCCCGTGAGCTGCTGCGCGAGTTCGATCCGTCCCGGCCGGTGCGGCTCCTGGGCGTGCGCGTGGCCGGTCTCGACGAGGAGGCGGTGCCACGCCTGCCGCGGGCTCCCGCGGCCGGGCAGCTCGAGCTGTCGCTATAGCGCCTTCTAGTGGGCGTGCGGGGCCGACCAGACGGTCCCGGTCGACCCGAAGTGCAGGCGGTGCTTGGTCTCGGCCGTGAGGTCGTACTCGCGGCCGGCCGCGTACGGGCCGCGATCGATCACCGGCACCGTGACCGCGTGGCCGTGGTAGTACAGCGCGACCTTCGTGCCGCACGGCAGCGTCTTGTGCGCCACGCCGAGGGTGCTCGGTCTGAGCGTCTCGCCGCAGGCGGTCCGGTTTCCATAGAAGCCCGGTCCATACCAGGACGCCTGCGAGGCCTTGTAAACGATCACCCCGTGCTCTGCCTTCCCGGACGGGCCGGTGCTGCCGACCTTCGCACGGACGGCGTAGTTGCCGAGCGAGTGCGTCGTCCACGAGGCTCGGAAGCGTCCGTCCGCCCCGGTCGTCGCGTGCGCCACCGTCTGCCAGCCATCGCCATCGCGGCGCACCTGGATCAGCACCGAGCGGCCGCGGCGACCGGGACGCACGGACCCATGGACAGGGTCGTCGTCGCCCCTGAGGACGTGCTGGCGGGGTGTGACCGTGACCTTCAGGTGCGAGTTGCCCGAAGCGGCCGGCGCAGCGGTTCCACCCGACGAAGCCGTGGTGGCAGCGGAGGCGAGAGCGGTCCCCAGCGAGCCCGGACCCGCGACCGCGATTGCGATCGAGGCGCGAACGAGCATGCGCCCACCCAGGCGGGCGTTCGGAACCACTGGAACTCCTTCCCGGCGCTGCCTACGGGGTTAGCTGTCGGGCTCGCGCGGGCGTTCCCGCCCGGGCTACGGCCGGAGCACCGGCCGATTCGCCCCCGCCGCGCTCAGGGCGCGGCTCTGGTTCCCCCGCCCGGCGGCCTGGCGGCGTCCCGGCTCGGCAGGAAGCCGAATCGAACAATAGATTATACATACTCTGATGACCTAAGCGTGACGTTCGTCACGCTTGGCGCGCTCGGCGACCTCGGCCCGATCGCCCACGTCCGGCAGCGGCACGTCCGGCGTGAGCGCCACCGCCGCGGCGGCGATCACCAGCGCCACGCCGCGGAACGGCCGTAGAAGGTGCGCGCCGGGCGGGCGCGCCGGCTCCTTGTAGTCCGCCGCGAATGCCTCCATGCGGTCGAGCAGCTCGAGGACCGAGGTGCACGTCCCAGCCTGCGGCGCGTCCTCGCCCACCTCGCAGGCCAGGCGCGCCAGACCTATGTAGTCCGGCGCCCGGTCGCCGATCATCATCCGCCCCACCCCGGTCACGAGGTAGGTATGCACGCGGTCGAGGACGACGTCGGCGGCGCCGCCCCGCCGCGGCGCGGGGCCCAGATCGCGCGGCGTCTCGCCGGCGAGGATCCGCGTGAGCTGCTCACCACCGATCACGCGCACCTGGTCGGGCGAGAGACCGGCCTGGAGCGCGCAGCGGATCGTCAGGATCGAGGCGAGGAGGGTCGTGCCGTATGGCATGTCGCTCGCGAACAGGATCTGCCCCGGGGGGACGAGCCCGAACAAGGCCAGGTGGTCGGCCACGCTCCACCACGCGGTGTCGAAGAAGAGGTTCGGGTGGTCCGGAGCGTGGCGCCAGATCCAGGCCAGGTCGCACACCCCGTCGTGGGCCAGGATCAGCCTGAGGCCCGGATGACGCGCGGTGATGTCCAGGGCGTCGCGGCCGAGCGCGGGGATCCCGCGGCCCGCGTGTGCGATGACCGGCAGGCCGCGCTCGTCGGCCAGAGCGAAAACCGGTTCGAGCCGTTCGTCGTCGAGCCGGAACTGCTCGGCGCGCGGGTGGAGCTTGATCCCCCGAGCCCCTCGCGCGAGAGCCCGCTCCGCCTCGCGAAGCGGTTCGTCGGCCGGATCTAGGCGGCAGAACGGCACCAGCCGGCCGCCGGAACGCTCGGCCTCGTCGATCACCCGGTCGTTCGCGGCGGAGTACCCGTCCGGCTCCTGCGTCGTGAAGACCACCGCCCGCGCGCCCGCCAGCTCGAGTCCTTCGATGAGCTCGTCCGCCGTACAGCGGATGCCATCGGGGTCGTTCTCCCCGGTATGGGTGTGCGCGTCGAAGAGCTCCAGACCCGGGATCAGGTCCGCCGCGGCCTCGTGCCACGGGCGCAGGTGGTCGTCGGCGTGCACGGCGCCGTAATCTACGGGGCTACGGCGTACCCGTACCGAGGAGGGGATTGACGATGGCGACCAACGGCGACCGTCTGACCGGGCTCGATTCGTCGTTCCTGCACCTCGAGAGCCCGAGCGCGCACATGCACGTCGCCGGGGTCATGCTGTTCGACGGCTCGCCGCCCGAGCACCATGAGCTGGTCGACGCGATCTCGGGCCGGCTCCACCTCGTCCCGCGCTACCGCCAGAAGCTCGCGTTCGTGCCGTTCGGGCAGGGGCGGCCGCGCTGGGTGGACGACCCCCATCTCAACCTGCACTACCACGTGCGCTCCACGGCGCTGCCCGCGCCCGGGAGCGAGGCACAGCTCAAGGCCCTGGCGGGTCGGGTCTTCTCACAGCGGCTCGACCGCGACAAGCCGCTGTGGGAGCTGTGGGTGGTCCAGGGGTTCGACGGCGGGGAGCGCTTCGCCGTGCTGAGCAAGACGCACCACGCGCTAGTCGACGGCATCTCGGGCGTGGACATCATGAGCGTCCTGTTCGACACCTCGGCCGAGCCCGAGACACCGCCCGATCCCGGCAAGCGCTGGCTACCCCGCCCGCTTCCCTCCCGCACCCAGCTGCTGGCCGAGGCGCTGATCGAGCGGGCCACCGTGCCCGGTGAGATCGTGCGCGGCGTGCGCGCGGCGTTCAGGGCCCCGCGACGGGTGGCAAGCGCGGCCGTAGGCGCGCTCGCCGGCGTCGGCGCGATGGCCTGGGCTGGCATCAACGCCGCGCCTCCGTCCCCCTACAACGTCCCGATCGGCCCCCACCGCCGGTTCACGTGGGTGCGGGTGGCGCTGAGCGACGTGAAGGCCATCAAGGACAGCCTCGGCGGAACGGTGAACGACGTGATGCTGGCGATCGTCGCCGGAGCCCTGGGGCGCGACCTGCGCCGCCGCGGCGTGGATGTGCGCGGGCTGGAGCTGAAGACGATGGTCCCCGTCAGCGTGCGGTCCCAGGAGGCACGAGGAGCGCTCGGCAATCAGGTGGCCGCGATGATGGCCCCACTGCCGGTCGGCTGCGATGACCCGGTCGACCGCTTCGAGCTGATCAGCGCGGAGCTGCGGAAGCTGAAGGAGAGCGGACAGGCCGTCGGGGCGCGCGTGATGACCGACCTCACGGGCTTCGCGCCCCCGAACATCATGAGCCAGGCGGCCCGCGTGGTCGCGCGCCAGCGGTTCTTCAACGTCGTGGTGACCAACGTGCCCGGCCCGCAGACGCCGCTCTACCTCATGGGCCGGAAGCTGGTCGAGACCTTCCCGATGGTCCCGCTCCTGGACCGCCAGGCGCTGGGCGTGGCGATCCTGAGCTACGACGGCCGGATCAACTTCGGCCTGGTCGGCGACTACGACGTGATGGCCGACCTGGACCAACTCGCACGTGACTTCCGTGCCTCGCTGCTCGAGCTGGCCGAGGCCGCCGGCGTGGAGCTCACGGTCTCGGAGGAGATACGCACGCGCAGCCGGAACGGGCACCGCCCGGGCGGGCAGGTGGGGGCTCCGGAGGCGGCTCCCGCGCCCGAGGCCTAGAACACCGATTGGCGATAAGCGCAGCGGGTAGCTACGCTCGAAGCATGCGCGAAAAGGTGATCGCGGCGGCCCGCGAGCTCGGCCTTGACGTGGAGATCAAGGCGCTCGACCAGCCGACCCGCACAGTCGCCGAGGCCGCGAAGGCCCTGGGAGTGGATGAGGGCGCGATTGCGAAGTCGCTGGTGTTCCTCGCCGATGGTGAACCCCTGGTGGTCATCGCCTCCGGAGCGCACCGCGTCGATCCCGACGTCCTCGCCCTGGCCTGTGACTGCGCGGTGATCGACCAGGCCACGCCCGACGACGTGCGCGCGGCCACCGGGTTCCCGGTCGGCGGCGTTCCGCCGTTCGGTCACGGGCTGCCCCTCCTAATGGACGAGACCCTCCTCAAGCAGCAAGTCGTCTACGCGGCGGGCGGTGACGGCAACACCCTCTTCGCGGTCGATCCGCGCAAGCTCGTCGAGGCGACTGGCGCGCGCCTTATACGGGTTGCCGATCCGGCCCTAAAGCTGTAGCGACTTCACCTCCACGAACTCCTCCAGGCCGAACTTGCCGAGCTCGCGGCCGTGGCCCGACTGCTTGAAGCCGCCGAACGGCGCGAGCGGGTTGAAGGTGGCCCCGTTGATCTCGATCTGGCCGGTGCGCATGCGGCGGGCCACCCGCTTGGCGTGCTCCGGATCGCCTGACCACACCCCTCCGGCAAGGCCGTAGATCGAGTCGTTGGCGATGCGGACCGCGCCATCCTCGTCGTCGTACGGCATCAGCACGAGGACCGGGCCGAAGATCTCCTCCTGGGCGATCGTCATGTCGGGCCGGACATCCGAGAACACGGTCGGCTTCACGAAGTAGCCGCGGTCGAGGCCCTCCGGCGCGCCGTCGCCTCCGGCCACCAGCTTGGCCCCCTCCTCCTGGCCCTTCTTGATGTAGCCCTGAACCCGCTCGCGCTGCGCCTCCGAGACGAGCGGCCCGAGGCGGGTGTCCGGGTCGAGTGGGTCCCCCACCTTGATCTGCTCGACTGCCGCGGCCGCGATCTGCTCGGCGGCCTCCAGCTTCTCCCGCGGCACCAGCATCCTCGTGAGCGCGCTGCACGTCTGCCCGGAGTTGAGGTAGCACTTCCCGATCCCATCCACGACCGCCGCCTGCAGGTCGGCGTCGTCGAGGATCACGTTGGGCGACTTGCCGCCCAGCTCGAGCGCCACGCGCTTCACGGTCCCCGACGCCACCTCGCTCACTATGCGGCCGGCCCGGGTGGAACCGGTGAACGAGATCATGTCGATGTCGGGGTGCGCTGCGAGCGCCTCCCCCACTGACGGCCCATCGCCCGACACCAGGTTGAACACGCCCGCGGGGAGGTCGAGCTCGTCGATGATCTCCGCCAGGACGAACGCGCTCAGCGGCTTCACCTCGCTTGGCTTGACGATGACCGCGCACCCCGCCGTCAGCGCCGGCGCCACCTTCGCGCACACCTGGTGCAGCGGATAGTTCCACGGCGTGATGCAGCCGACCACGCCCACCGACTCGCGCACGATGAGCGAGTTGCCCACCTGCTCCTCCCACTGGGTCTCCTCGGCGACCGCCGGCATCGAGGAGAAGTCCATCGCCGGCAGGCCGGCCTGGATCATCGCGGCGAGGTTGAGGGGCATGCCGACCTCGCGCGCGATGAGCAGCGCGATCTCCTCGGAGCGCTCCGCCAGCCTGGCGCCGATCGCCTGACACGCTGCGGCGCGCTCGTGG
>VAWV01000218.1 GCA_005883295.1 Actinomycetota bacterium | reverse complement strand
GCGTGCAGGTTCTCCGAGGGCACATTGAGCTTGTCGGCAGCAAGGCGGATCAGATGATCCCTTAACACGGAATTTGCGTCGAGCGGTTGCACGATCTGCGCCACCTCGGCGACCGCCCGGTCCCGGGCCTCGGGCTCGCTGAGCTCAGCCGAACTGATGACCCGCCTGACCTCGAACTCAGGCACGCTGACCGCCCCAGACAGGAGCTCCTCGAAGGCGTCGGCGCCATCGCCGGCCACCAGCTCAGCGGGGTCGGTGCCCTGGGGCATCGCCACGACCTTCAGCTCGACCTTGCGCTCCCGCGCGCCCCGCGCCGCGCGCAGCATCGCCTCCTGACCGGCGCTGTCGGCATCGAGCGCCAGATACAGGCTCCCTGCAGCACGGCTCAGCTCGGCAAGCTGCTCCTGTGTGAGCGCGGTTCCCATGATCGCCACGCTCTCCACGAGTCCCCCCTGGTGTAGAGCAAGCACGTCCGTGTACCCCTCGACTGCCACAATACGCCCCTTCTTGGCCGCAGCGCCCCTCGCGCGATCGATTCCGAACAGCTGGCGGCCCTTATGGTAGAGAGAGTTCTCTGCCGTATTGATGTATTTCGGCCGTTGGCCCTCGGTTACTGAGCGCGCCCCGAATCCCAGCACGCGGCCCCGCGCGTCCGCCAGCGGGAACATGATGCGGCCGCGGAAGCGGTCGTAGAACCCGCCCCGCCGCCCGGGCTGCGCCAGTCCCGCCGCCGCCAGCTCATCCGTCCGGAACCCGTCCCGCTGGGCCGCCAGGCTCACCCGGTCCCACGCGCTCGGAGCGTACCCGATCCGAAACGCCCGCAGCACCTCCTCCCCCAGCCCACGCCCACTCAGGTACTCCCTGGCGCGCGCCGCCTCGGTGGATTCCCACAGGTACCGCTCGTAGTACGTCGCCGTCCGCTCGACAAGCTGGAGCAGCCGCTCTCGCCGTCGCCGCCGCGCCTCCGCCTGCGGATCCTCGTCCTCGCGCTGGAGCTCCACCCCATAGCGGTCGGCGAGCATCTCCACCGCGCCTGGGAAGTCGAGCCCCTCCGTCGCCTCCACGAACCGGATGGCGTCGCCCGCCGCCCCGCACCCGAAGCAGTGGTACAGCCCCTGATCGGCGTCGACCGAGAACGACGGCGTGTGCTCGTCGTGGAACGGGCACAGCCCCATCCACCGGCTCCCCGACCGCCGGAGGTCGCTCCGCGCCCCCACCAGCTGCACCATGTCGAGCGCGTCCTTCACGCGGTCGATCGAGTCCTTCGTGTAGCGGGCCATGCCGGCTGGAGGCTAGATCCCCCGGGCTCCGACCGCAGCCCTACGGGGCCGCCGCCGGACGGGTATAGCCGCAATCACCGCGATCCCCGTGACGACCGCGGCGCCCACGCTCACGGAGCCCTCAGCGCGTCCTGGATCGCGCCCGCCACGTCCGCGTCCCCCGTGAGCGCGACCGGCGCCCGGCCGGCGCGCGTAATGAGGAACGCCGGCGTGGCCCGCACACCCGCCGCGTCGGCCATCGCCTTGGCCTCCGACAGCAGCGTGAGCACCCTCGCCGAGTGCCTCTGCGCGAACGCTCTCCGCACGTCCAACCCGGCTCCGACGGCTATCCGACGCAGGTACGCGTCCGTGATCCAGCCCGTCCCCTCCTCGCCCTGGTTGCGATAGGCCAGATCAACGAACTGCCACATCCGCTTCTGCAGCGCAGCGGCAGCGGCCATCCGCGCGCCGTCCAGCGAATCCGCTCCCAGAAACGCGAGGTTCCGGAACACCAGCTTCGCGCGCCCCGGACGGACGAAGCGCCTCACTATCTCCGGCCACCGATCCCGGGCGCTCTTCCCGCAGAACGGGCACTGGAGGTCCGCGTACTCCGTGACGGTGACCGGCGCGCGCGGCACACCCAGCTCCGCGCCCCGCTGTGGGATCCCCGCGAACAGCGCCCTCGTGGCCCCGATCCCCTGCGGGGTGCCCGTCGTGGTGCCGGCCGTGCCGCCACCGGCCCGCCCGATAGCGATGACGATCACGACGATCGCCGCCACCACGACCGCGCTCGCCCCCAGCAGCCAGAGCCGCTGCCGCCTGGTCTCCGTCATCGGTCAGAACCCCCGCGGCACCGACAGGTCGGCGAACGCGCGCACCGCGAATCGGTCGGTCATCCCGGCGATGTAGTCGACGATCCGCTCCATGTCGCTCGCCCCCTCCACGACCGGCGGCGGCGGGTTCACCACGTAGTGCGCGAACAGCGCACGCAGCATCCGCTTGATCCGGGGATGCTCGCGCTGGGCGGCCGGCGCCAGGTACACGCGATCGAACATGAACGTGCGGAGCCTGTCCATCGCCGCGCCCGCCTCCTCGCCCTGGACGATGTCGGCGGCCTGCGCCGAGCGGTCCACCACATCGCGCACCAGGGTGTCGATCCGGCGCGAACCCGTCTCCCCAAGCACCGCGATGTCATCCTGCGGCAGCTCCTCGCGCGCCAGGACCCCGGCCCGCACCGCGTCGTCGATGTCGTGGTTGATGTACGCGATCCGGTCCACGAGCCGCACGATCCGCCCCTCCAGGGTGGCCGGCGGCTGCGGGCCGGTGTGGTTGAGGACCCCGTCGCGCACCTGCTCCGTGAGGTTGAGGCCCTGGCCGTCGCGCTCCAGGCGCTCGACCACCCTCAGCGAGTGGTGGTTGTGGCGGAAGCGCTCGCCAAAGTGCTCCTGCAGGCAGGCATCCAGGACGGTCTCGCCGATGTGCCCGAACGGCGGGTGTCCCAGGTCGTGACCGAGTGCGATGGCCTCCGTCAGGTCCTCGTTGAGCGCGAGCGCGCGGGCCACCGTTCGCGCGATTCCCGCTGCCTCGAGCGTGTGGGTGAGCCGAGTGCGGTAGTGGTCGCCCTCCGGCGAGATGAAGACCTGCGTCTTGTGCTTGAGCCTGCGGAAGGCCTTCGAGTGGACGATCCGGTCGCGGTCGCGCTGGAACGGCGTGCGCAGCGGTGAGTCCTCCTCCTGCACCGCCCGCAGCGCCGGGTACGACCGGGCCGCGTGGGATGAGAGCGATCCCTCCTCGAGGGCTTCGATGCGCTCCCTGAAGCGGCTTGCGGACGCGGTGGCGGGCATGGGGGGATTGTCCCAAGCGGCGCGGCGGCGCCGGGGCGGGCGGTGCGGCGGCGGCGCCCGGCGCCCCTGCGCCCGCTCAGCCGCCCAGCGACTTGAAGCCCGCCGCGCGGACGTAGATCTCGTAGAGCAGGAAGTGGCTCGTGAACGTGGGCGTGCAGACCGTGTCGAACAGCCGGTGGACCCGCCCGTCGGGAAGCGTCGTGCCCGGCCCGTACGGCGTCGGCCCACCGATCGACCGCGTGAGCCCGTGGATCACGGCCACGCGCTCGCCCTCGTCAGCCGCCCACCAGGCCGCGCAGTTCGCCGACTGGAGCGGAAGGCCGTGGAGCAGCACCGGCCCGCTCGGCGCCGCACGCTCAGCGGGCCCCGAGGCGGCCAGAGCGACCACGCCGGCCGCCACCGCACCCGCGGCCGCCAGCGCGGCGATCGCCACCAGGACGCGCCGCGGCGCCCACACACGGACGGGTGCCGGCAGCACCGCGCCGGCGATTCCGCGCGCTATGGCCTGATCCCTCGGAACGGCGCGCATGAGAGGACCGACCCGGCAAGCAGGTCGCACATCTTCGGGAGGTTCTGCCCGGCGATCAGCCCCGCCTGCGTGCCGCGCGCGGCGGCCGCGCTGCCCGGCCCGGGCGGCGGGGGCGTGACGAACCACGGACAGAGCGTGGTGTTGTACTCGTTGTTCTCGATCGACGCCGCGCAGCCGGCCAGCTCCGGCCCCTTCGCCGCGTACGTCTCGCCCGTGCTCACGTTGTGGCAGTCGGAGGGCAGCCCCGTGGTCGGGGTCGGCCCCCGCGCGGGGTCGCTCGTGATGCTCGACTCGGTCCCGTCGACGCCGATGTTGTGGTACCAGCAGTTGTCCTTGTTGCTCGGGTGCTGGTCCCACCAGAAGTCGAGCCCGTTCGGCTTCTTCTTCCCGCCCGGCGCGATGCCCATCACGTTGTCGTAGTACTGGTTGCGGTGCGAGGTGGACTCCGCGCTGTCGAACTTGTCGGACACCGCGTCGGGCACCGCGATCAGCATCGTGCCGCGGCGCCAGTTGTCCCACATCCTGTTCCCGCGCACCTTGTCGTTGTTCCCGCCCGCGATGAGGATCCCGGTGCCGACCGGCACCGGGACGTCCGGGGCCACGTCGGAGTCGGGCGTGTAGGAGTTGAAGTTGTTCGAGTAGATCCGGTTGTTCTCGAACACGGCCGAGTCCTGCGGGTAGCCCGGGTGGCCGCCCGCGTAGAACGAGTCGGTGGCGATCGCCGTGCTGTTGTCGTAGAAGTCGTTGTTGTAGACGTGCGTGGCGTTCCCCATCGTGCCCGAGTAGCCGAGCGTGTTGTGGTGCACGTCGCACTCCGTGATCGCCTGGTTCTGCCGCGGCCTGGTGCCCGGTAGACGCTGCTCACCTGTGTCGACCGCGCCGCCAGGGTAGACGCCGGAGTCGCCGTTCCCGATCGCCTCGCAGTTCTTCGTGAGCCCGTGG
>VAWV01000217.1 GCA_005883295.1 Actinomycetota bacterium | reverse complement strand
CTGCTCTCCCTGCGGCGCGAGGAGGCGCCCGCGAAGACCCAGCCCGCCTCGCGCGCGGCGTGCGCTCCCGGGCCGGTTATGCCGGCGAGCAATCCCGACTGACGTGACCCTTCGCGAGGCCGAGGCCTACCTGCTCGATCTCGAGCTGTTCGGGATGCGGTTCGGGCTCGACCGCATGCACAAGCTGATGACGGTCCTCGGCATGCCGCAGCGGCGCTTCGCCAGCATCCACGTGGTCGGGTCCAACGGGAAGTCGTCGACCACGCGGATGATCGCCGCGATCCTCGAGCGTCACGGCCTCGCCACCGGCACCTACACCTCGCCGCACCTGCGCTCGTTTGCCGAGCGGATCGAGGTGCGCGAGCGTCCGGTCGACGGCCCGGTGTTCGCGGCTGCCGTGGAGCGCGCCGCCAGGGCCGCCCGCCTCGTGGACCGCACCCTGGACGAGGACGATCGGGTGACCCAGTTCGAGGCGCTCACCGCGGCGGCGTACAGCGAGCTCGCGCGCAGCAGAGTGGAGGTCGCCGTGATCGAGGCGGGCCTCGGGGGCCGCTACGACGCGACCAACGTGATCCCCTCGAAGGTGCAGGTCGTGACCGGGGTGGGTCTGGAGCACACCCGCTGGCTCGGGCCGACCATCGCGGACATCGCGGCCGAGAAGCTCGCCGTCGTCCCCGATCACGGCTGCCTCGTGACCGGCGAGCTGGACCCGGAGGCGGAGACGGTTGCGGAACGCGTGACCGCCGAGCGGCACGCCCGCCGTGTGCGCGCACCGGAGAAGGCGGAGATCCCGCGCCGTGCGCGCGGCGCCTTCCAGCGCCGCAACTTCGCGCTCGCGAGGACCGCGGCGGAGGCGTTCCTCGGGGAGCTCGAGGCCGGCGCGGTGCAGCGGGCGGCCGACGAGGTGGAGATTCCGGGGCGCCTCCAGATCGTGGCGGAGCGCCCGCTCACGATCCACGACGGCGCGCACAACCCCGCGGGCGTGCTGGCGCTCACGGAGGCGCTGCCCGAGGTGTTGGGCGACCGCAGGCCGCTCGTGGCGGTGGTTGCGGTGCTCGACGACAAGGATGCGGCCGGGATGCTGCGCGAGCTCGGGCCGGCGTGCGACCAGATGATCTTCACCAGGACCTCGCACCCCCGGTCCCTGTCGCCGGCGACCCTGGCCACGCTATTGCGGCAGCTGGGCGGTCCGCCGGCCGAGGTGGTCGCGAGTGCCCGCGGTGCGGTCGAGCGAGCGCGCGAGCTCGCCGGCCCCGACGGCGCTGTGCTCGCGAGCGGGTCCATCTACCTGATCGCCGAACTGGTCCGCGACGAGGGCGCGGCGCGCGCGTCGGCGCTGTGACGGGGTCGCGCTGATGGGCGAGGAGGGACCGAGCATCCTGACGATGGTCGGCGTCGTGGCCGTCGTGGTGACCGCCGTGATCCTCGTCTTCTTCGGGATCGGCTACGTGCTCGGGCGCATCCTCCTGTAACAGACTGCACCCTGCACCTAGATAGACCGCCCTGCACCGCGGCTACACTGCGCCCGCAGATGCGCGCCCTCGCGATCTTCGGGCTGCACGGCGGGCTGAACCTGGCCGTTCAGCTCTTGATGCTGGTGCTGGTCGCGCTGTGGCTCGCGCTCGCGTTCTGGACGTACACCGACGCGCGCCGTCGCGTGGACGATCCGATGCTCGTGGCCTGCGCCGCGGCCGGGTCGCTGTTCTTCCCGTTCGTGGGCGCGATCGTGTACTCGATCGTGCGCCCGCCCGAGTACATCGAGGATGTGCGCGAGCGGGAGCTCGAGATCGCCGCCGCGGAGGCCCGTCTGGCGCAGGTCGAGGCACTGTCATGCCCCAACTGCCGCTTCGAGGTCGAGAAGACCTTCCTGCGCTGCCCCAACTGCATGCACAAGCTGAAGGAGCCGTGCCGTAGCTGTGGGCGGCCGCTCGACCCGCGCTGGAAGATCTGCCCGTACTGCGAGGCCGAGGTTGCTCCGTCGGCGGCTCAGGGGGGACGGCGCCGGCCGGTGCGGCGTGCCGCGCCCGCCGCCGGCACGCCGGCGGCGGAGCGCGCGAGCCAGCCGGCGAGCACAGACCCGGCGTAGGATGGCTGATCCCACGACCCCGCGCATCCGGATGACGCGCGGATACCTGCGCATCTCAGCGTCCTCGGGCTCGCCCTTGGTACCACCAAGGGCTTCGCCCTGCGTCACATCGCCGCTGTCCACGCGCGAAGCGCGTATACAGTGGCGACTGCTGGGTCCCGCGCGCCCCCGCGCACACGCGGCCGTGGAACCAGCCATCTAGGTTTCCGCTGTGGATCGCACGCTGATCCTGGTCAAGCCAGACGCGTTCGCCCGCCGGCTCACGGGCGAGGTGATCGCGCGCTTCGAGCGCAAGGGTCTGACGATCGTTGCCATGAAGCACATGACCGTGGACCGCGACATGGCCGAGCGGCACTACGCCGAGCACCGCGAGAAGCCCTTCTTCGGGGACCTGGTCGAGTTCATCACTGGCGGGCCGCTCGTGGCGATGGTGGTCGAGGGCTACGAGGCCGTGGCCGCCGCCCGGCAGGTAATCGGCGCCACCAACCCGCTGGAGGCGGCCCCGGGCTCGATCCGGGGCGACCTGGGACTCGAGGTGCAGACGATCCTCGCGTCCCGGTCGCCGCAGCGGCGGGCCATCCTCGAGCAGCTGGGGGTGGAGTTCGAGGTGATCTCGTCGATGGTGGAGGAGGGAACGCGCGGCGAGCCCCGCCAAGTGGTCGTCGAGAACGCGCTGCGGAAGGCCCGGGCCGTGGCCGGGGAGCGGCCCGATCGCCGGGTTCTGGGCGTGGACACCGAGGTGGTGCTCGACGGGCGCGTGTTCGGCAAGCCGGCGGGTGAGGACGAGGCGGCCACGCTCCTCCGGCGGCTGTCGGGCCGGACCCACGAGGTCTGGAGCGGCATCGCGCTCTGCTCGAACGGCGAGGAGCGGACCGCGGACGCCCTCACCAGGGTGCGCTTCCGCCGCCTGGAGGAGCCCGACATCCGCTGGTACCTCGAGAGCGGCGAGTGGCGTGACCGGGCAGGCGGCTACGCGATCCAGGGGCGCGGCGCGGCACTTGTCGAGTCGATCGAGGGCGACTTCTGGAACGTGGTCGGCCTGCCCGTGGCCGAGCTCCTCCAGCTGGCCCCGGATCTTGCCCGCTGAGCCGGTGTTTTCCGCCTTGCAGCCTGAATGGCGCGGCCGATGCGCCTCGTATACTTCGCCGACCCCGGGCCGGCCCCCGGTACCTCACCGAACCGGTCCGCCGAGGGGCGGCCGAGCCGGCCGGCTAACTCCGCGCATATGGGCTTCTTCTCTTTCGTAACCGGTTTCGGTGGCCGCGACATGGCGGTCGATCTCGGCACGGCCAACACGCTGGTCTACGTGCGCGGGCGCGGGATCGTGCTGTCGGAGCCGTCTGTGGTGGCGATCGACGCGCGGACCGCGGAGGTTCACGCGGTCGGGATCGAGGCCAAGCGGATGCTGGGCCGCACCCCGGGCACGATCCAGGCCATCCGTCCCCTGAAGGACGGCGTGATCGCGGACTTCGACGTGACGGAGCAGATGCTTCGCCACTTCATCCAGAAGGTGCATCAGAACCGCTGGGCGCACCCCCGTGTGGTGGTGTGCGTCCCGTCCGGCGTCACCGGCGTGGAGAAGCGCGCCGTGGAGGAGGCCTGTCTCTCCGCCGGCGCGCGTCAGGCCTACCTCATCGAGGAGCCCATGGCGGCCGCGATCGGCGCCGGCCTCCCGGTCGGTGAGCCGACCGGGAACATGGTCGTGGACATCGGCGGCGGCACCAGCGAGGTGGCCGTGATCTCGCTCGGCGGGATCGTCGTCTCCCAGTCGATCCGCATCGGCGGCGACGAGCTGGACGAGGCGATCATCAACTACGTCAAGCGCGAGTACAAGCTGATGATCGGTCAGCAGACCGCCGAGGAGGTCAAGCTCGAGATCGGCTCGGCGTTCCCGCTCGGGGAGGAGGTCCAGGCGGAGATCCGCGGCCGCGACCTCGTGTCCGGGCTGCCCAAGACGGTCGTGCTCACGAGCGAGGAAGTCAGGCACGCGCTCGAGGAGCCGCTGCAGGCGATCGTGGACGCTGTCAAGGAGACCCTCGACCGCACGCCGCCCGAGCTCGCGGCCGACATCATGGACCGCGGCATCATGATGGCCGGCGGCGGATCGCTACTCCAGGGGCTGGACGAACGGCTCCGCGACGAGACCCAGATGCCGGCGCACCTCGCCGAGTCGCCCCTCACGTGCGTCGCCGTCGGGTCGGGACGCTCGCTCGAGGAGGTCGAGGCGATCCACCGCTCGAACCGAAACCACTCCCGAAACCGCCGCAGGTACTGACATGTCCGAGTCGCGCTCCATCCGGACCGCGCGAGGAGGATCCTGAGCCTTGTACGACAAGAAGGTCATCAGGAGGCGGCGAGCCGTCCTGGCCGTTCTCGTCGCGCTCTCGGTGATCCTCCTCACTGCGTACTTCGGCGAGCCGGGCGGCGGCGTGCTGCACCAGGTCCAGCGCGGGGCGCAGACCGTCCTCTCGCCGGTCGAGAAGGGCGCGAGCACGGCGGCCAAGCCGTTCCGTGACCTGTTCAACTTCTTCGGCGACGCCTTCGGGGCCAAGGGCGAGAACAAGAAGCTGAAGCGCCAGCTGGCGGAGGCGCGCGCCGAACTGGCCGCCGCGCAGACCGCTGTGCGCGACAACGAGCAGCTCCGCGCGATGGTCGGGCTCTCGCGGCGGCCGGGCTTTCCGCAGGGCACCAGCCCGGTCACGGCACGGGTGATCGCGCGGTCGCCGACGGACTGGTACTCGACCATCCAGGTCGACAAGGGTCGCGGGGACGGGATTCGGGTGGACCAGCCGGTCATCACCGGCGACGGCCTGATCGGGAAGGTGACCGGAGTGGCGTCGGGCACCGCCCAGGTCACGCTGATCACCGACGGCTCGGTGTCGGTCTCGGCCGAGGTGATGCCGGTCGGTGCGGGTGGGATCCTGCGCCCGGCGGTGGGCGATCCGAACGACCTGCAGCTCGACTTCGTGACCAAGGCGGGGCTCATCCGGAAGGGCCAGGTCGTCGTCACGTCGGGCTTCCGGGATACGTCCGGCCGTCTCGAGTCCCTCTACCCGCGCGGGATACCGATCGGCACGGTCAAGTCCCTCAACCCGAACGAGATCGCGACCTACCAGCGCGTGCACGTCCAGCCGTTCGCGGACTTCCGCCGCGTGGACTACGTGCAGATCCTCACGTCGCGACTGTCGGGGACGGCGCAGGCCAGCGTGGTGCCCGGACCGTGACCCTCTCCGCGTCGAGCACGCTCCGGGTCGGCCTCCTGGTTCTCCTGGGCGTGGTCCTCCAGGTCTCCGGCTTCGCGCAGATCCAGGTGCTAGGCGCGACGCCTGACCTCACACCGCTGATCGTGGCCGCGGTCGCGCTCTGGGCCGGCAGCATCCCCGGCTCGATCACCGGGTTCTGCGTCGGGCTCCTGATCGACCTCGCACTGGGTCAGAACGTCGGCTCGTCGTCGCTGGTGCTGTCGGCGGTGGGCTACGCGGTCGGCCGATTCGGTGAGCTCAATGACCCCGCCCACGGCCTCATCGCGATCCCGGTCGGCGCGGCCGCGACCCTTGGGTACCTGCTGGCCTTCGCCGCGGTGAGCTTCATGCTCGAGATCGAGGCCTCCGTGAGCGCGCTGGTCCTGCGCGACGCGGTGGTCACGACGATCCTCAACGTCGTCATTGCGGTGCCCCTGTTCGGACTGGTCCGCCGCGTGATCCGGCCCGTGCTCCTTGCCAAGCCCGTCGGCCGCCGCCGACGCGCCGCGACCCGCGAGACCGGCCCGCTCGGCCTCAGGGGACTCGAAATTTGATGACCGATCCCACGACCCCACGCACGCGGATGACGCGCGAATACCTGCGCATCTCTGCGTCCTCGGGCTCGCCCTTGGTACCACCAAGGGCTTCACCCTGCGTCCTTGATCTGCGCGGTCTCGCGCGCCCCCGCGCACGCGCGGCCGCGGGATCGGTCATCTGATGTACCTCGACCGCGAGACCAGGCCCGCGATCACGCCCCAGCTCGCGCTGCGGGTGGCGATCATCGGCGGCGTCGCGCTCGTCATGTTCGGCGTCGTCTTCTTCCGCCTCTGGTACCTCCAGGTGCTCTCCGGCGACAAGTACAAGGCCGAGGCGAACAACAACCGGGTGCGCGAGATCACGATCCAGGCGCCGCGCGGCCGGATCGTGGACCGCAACGGGCGGGTACTGGTGGACAACCGCTACGGCCTGGCGGTCACGGTAAGCCCGGACAAGCTGCCGAAGAGCCCGGCGAAGCAGATGAAGGTCTACGCCCGCCTCGCCCCGCTCCTCCAGATGAAGGCCAAGGACATCCGCCACACGGTGAACAAGCAGTTCGCCGCGATCCCGTTCTCGCCGGCGATCGTGAAGAGCGACGTGCCGCCGGCCACGTACTCGTACATCCTCGAGAACCAGAACCGCTTCCCAGCCGTCGACGTCGAGCAGCTGGCCTTCCGCAAGTATCCGTACCACCAGATCGGCGCCCACCTGTTCGGGACCGTCGGCGAGGTCACCGCCCCGGAGCTCAAGCGGAGGCGTTACCGCGGGGTGAAGATGGGCGACCGCGTGGGACAGTCGGGGATCGAGTACTCCTACGACCGCTACCTGCGCGGCAAGGACGGCGCGCGGCGGGTGTCGGTCGACGCGCTCGGCAACGCGCGCGCACAGCTGGCCGAGCGCGTGCCCAAGTCGGGCCGCCAGCTGCGCCTGAGCGTGGACTTCGACGTGCAGAAGGCGGGCCAGCAGGCGATCTCGGGAGACCAGGGCGCCTTCGTGGTCATGGACGTGCAGACGGGCGAGGTGCGGGCGCTCGGCAGCAACCCGTCGTTCGACCCGAACATCTTCGCCAAGACGATCAGGGAGCGCGACTTCAAGCGGCTGTCCAACCCGGCCAACGGAGCCCCGCTCACCGACCGCGCCACGCAGGGCCTCTATCCCACCGGCTCCACGTTCAAGCTGATCACGGCGACGGCGGCGCTCGAGGGCGGACTGATCACGCCGGACACCGTGCTCTTCGACGGCGGCAGCCTGCACGTCGGGGGCATCACGTTCTGGAACGCCGGGCACGCCACCAACGGCGCGCTCGCGCTGCGCCGGGCGCTGCAGGTGTCGAGCGACGTGTTCTTCTACCGGCTGGGCCTCGACGCCAATGGCGCGGGCGACGGCCACCTGATCCAGCGCTGGGCACACCGCCTCGGGCTGGGGCACCCGACCGGCATCGACCTTCCCGGCGAGAGCGCGGGCCTGATCCCGAGCCCGGAGTGGCGCAACCGGCTGTTCAAGAAGCACCTCACCGACCGACCCTGGTCAGTGGGCGACAACATCAACCTGGCCGTGGGCCAGGGCGACGTGCAGGTCGACCCGCTGCAGCTGGCGGTGGCCTACGCCACGATCGCCAACGGCGGCTACGTCGTCAAGCCGCACCTCGGCGAGCGGGTGGAGGACTCGCTGGGCCGCGTGATCCAGGAGTTCCGCGCGCCGCCGCGGCGCAAGCTCGACGTCAACCCCACCGACCGGCAGGCGATCCTCGACGGGTTACGCGCCGCCGCCAGCCAGCCGGGCGGCACGTCCTATCCGGTCTTCGGGAACTTCAAGATCCCTGTGGCGGGCAAGACGGGAACCGCGCAGAAGGGTGCCGGCCGGGCGGACCAGTCCTGGTACGTCGGCCTCGCGCCGTATCCGAACCCGCGCTACGTCGTGGTCGCCACGCTCGAGCACGGCGGCTTCGGCGTGGAGACCGCCGCGCCGGCGGTGCGCAGGATCATGTCGGTCCTGTTCGGGATGAAGGACACGGGCCCGACGCGTGGGTCGACCGCCGGGGTCAACCCGTTCGGCTAGGACTATGACCCCGGTCTCGACTAGTTTCCAGGCATGAGTGCCTCGCTCGGAGAGCAGGTCAAGGGATTCGAGGAGGCGGCGCGCCCGCGCCTGCGGCCGTGGCTGCAGCTCGACCCGCTGCTCCTGATCGCGACGCTCGGACTGATCGGGTTCGGGTCGTACGTGATCGGCACGGCCACGAGCGGCGACATCGCCGGCAACCCCCACTACTACCTCACGCGGCAGATCGCGTACGGCGCGGTCGGGCTCGTGCTGATGTTCTTTATGGCCCGCCTCGACTACTCGCGCCTGCGGGAGTGGAAGCTCGGGATCTACGGCGCCACGATCGCCCTGATCGGATCGACCTGCCGTTCTTCAAGCTGCAGTCGTCGGAGCTCGGCAAGGTCCTGCTCATCGTCGGCCTGGCGGCGTTCATGATCGACCGGATGCGGCGGCTGTCGGAGAAGGAGACGACCTCCCGCATCCTGCTGCTGGCCATCCTGCCGGCGATGCTGGTGGTGCTGCAGCCCGACCTCGGATCGGGGATGGTCTACATCGCCATCGCGTGCTGCATCCTGTTCATCGCGGGCACGAAGTGGACCCACTTCCTGGCCATCGGCACGATCACGGTGACCATCGTCGTGGGCGTGCTGGTGGGGGCGCCGGCGGCCGGCGTGCACCTGCTCAAGCCGTATCAGGTCGATCGCCTCACGGCGTTCGTCAATCCGACCGACAACCCGCGCAAGCAGGGGTATCAGCTCAGGCAGTCGCAGGTGGCCATCGGCTCGGGTCAGAAGACGGGGCGCGGACCCGAGCACGCGACCCAGACCAAGCTCGACTTCCTGCCCGAGCACCACACTGACTTCGTGTTCAGCGTGGTGGGGGAGGAGTTCGGTTTCATGGGGGCGGCGCTGGTCCTGTCGCTCTACGCCCTTCTAATCTGGAGGGCGCTACGAATACTCACCATGGCGAAGAACCTCTACGGAGCGCTGATAGCGGGCGGCGTGGCCGCCATGCTCATGTTCCAGATCTTCGTCAACGTGGGAATGACCATCGGGATCATGCCCATCACAGGAGTCCCACTTCCCCTTCTGAGCTACGGGGGCTCCTCCGTAATCGTCACCTTCCTCGCGGTCGGCCTCCTGCAGTCGATCCACGTGCAGGCACGCCTATCGGCTCTAGCCAAGCGCCGCGAGCTAGTCACATGAGAGGAACTTTTGAGAAAGCAAGTGCTCGTCACGGTCGACCGTGGCGAAACAAGAGTCGCCATCCTCGAGGCGGAGGGACAGCCTTCCGCTAAGGGGAACGGCGCAGCCAAAAGCGGCCGACAAGGCCGCGGAAGGGGCTCCCGAAAGGGCGCCGTGCCACAGGGCTGGCGCGTCGGAGAGCTCTACATAGAGCGGCGCTGGAGCCGCTCGATAGTCGGAAACATCTACAAGGGCAGGGTGGACAACGTCCTGCCCGGCCTCGAGGCCGCGTTCGTCGACATCGGCATCGAGAAGAACGGCTTCCTGCACGTCGACGACATCGTCATACCGGGCGTGGAGATCGCGCGCCGCGGGCGCGCGGGCAGCAAGGGCCAGCGGATCGGCCAGCTGCTCAAGCCGGGCCAGGAGATCATCGCGCAGGTGGTCAAGGACCCGCTCAAGACGAAGGGCGCCCGCCTGTCGATGCAGCTGTCGATCGCCGGGCGCTACCTCGTGTACGTCCCGCAGGGCGAGGGCATCGGCGTGTCGCGGCGGCTGGAGGACTCCGAGCGCGACAAGCTCCGCCGCCGGGCGGGCAAGATCGACCTGCGCGGGGGCGGGGCGATCATCCGAACCGCGGCCCGCGGGGCCTCACGGGAGGACTTCGAGCGCGAGATCAAGTACCTCCACAAGCTCCACGAGATCCTCCAGAAGCGGGCGGAGGAGTCGCCGGCGCCAGCGCTCGTCTTCCAGGAGGCGGACCTCTCCGTGCGGGTGGTGCGCGACATCTTCTCCGCGGACTTCGAGCGGGCGATCGTCGACGACGAGAAGCAGCACGGACGCCTCATCTCGTTCTTCACGCGGACGGCCCCGGAGCTCGTCGAGCGCGTGGAGCTCTACAAGGACGAGGAGCCTCTGTTCGAGCGCTATGGGGTGGACGCGGTGGTGCAGTCCACTCTCAGCCGGCGGGTGGACCTGCCCTCGGGCGGCTATCTGATGATCGACTACGCCGAGGCGATGACGGTCATCGACATCAACTCCGGCTCGTTCACCGGCCGCGGGAAGGGCGCGCGGCTGGAGGACACCATCTCCAAGACCAACCTGGAGGCCGCCGAGGAGGTTGTCCGCCAGCTCAGGCTGCGGGACATCGGGGGCATCATCGTGATCGACTTCATCGACATGGCCCGGGCGCGCAACCGCGACGCGGTGCTCAAGACGCTCCGCAAGATGCTCGACGAGGACCGGACCAAGACCTACGTGATGGAGATCTCTCCACTCGGGCTCGTCGAGATGACGCGCCAGAACGTGACCGACGGGGTGCGCGAGATCCTCACCAAGGCCTGCCCCACCTGCGGCGGCGAGGGTGTGGTCCTGTCGGAGGAGACCGTCGCGATCGAGGTGGAGCGCAAGCTCCGCGACCTGGTGGTGGAGCGGCCGGAGCCCGAGGCCTTCCTGATCCAGGTCCACCCGCGCGTGTCGAACCTCCTGATCAACGGCCCAGGGCAGCCGCTGCTCGAGATCGAGCGCGAGGTGGACCGGCACTTCCACTTCGAGGGGTCGGAGGCGCTGCCAATCGACCACTTCGGCGTCCTGATGGAGGGCACCCGCTCGGAGGTCGAGGAGCGGGCCCTGCCCTTCCGCGAGGGCGAGGAGGTGCACGTGACGATCGAGGAGCCCCACATGTACGAGGAGGACGACGCCGTCGCGAAGGTCGACGGTTACGTGATCTCGGTCGAGGGCGCCGGCCCGCTGATCGGCGAGAAGCGCATGGTCCGGATCGAGTCCGTGGGACGCTCCGCGGCCACGGCCTCGCTCGTTGGAGGCCCGCCGCCCAAGGCGGAGGAGGGCGAGCCGGAGGAAGGCGACGGCCAGGCGGCCGCGCGCCGGCGCCGGGGACGGCGCGGCGGGCGCGGCCGGCGGCGTGCGACGGCGGAGGCCGAGACCTCGGAGTAGGCGGGTGGACGAGCCTGACCCGCAGACGGCCGCGTTCGAGGCCGAGGGGCTGCTGGACGGCCTCGACCCGGCCGAGCGGGAGGCGCGCCTCGACCTGCTGCGGCAGCTCGCCGAGGCCGGTGTCTCGATCGAGGCCATGAAGCGGGCGGTGGCGGAGGACCGGCTGGCAATGGTGCCGATCGAGCTCGTCTTCACCCGCGAGTGCAAGTACACGCTCCCCCAGGCGATGGAGCAGTCGGGACTGAGTGAGGGGTTTGTCCGCCGCGACCTTCTCGCTCTGGGTCTCCCATACCCCGCCGACGATGAGCTCCTCTACACCGATGAGGACCTCGAGAGCTTCAAAGCCGTCAGGCAGGTGCTCGACACCGGGCTTCCGGAGGAGCGGATGCTCGAGCTCGCCCGCATCGCCGGCCGGTCGGCGGCGCAGAGCGCGGAGGCGATCCTCCTGACATTCGTCCGGCAGTTCCTGCACGCCGGCGACACCGAGCGCGACGTGGGTCTTCGCCTGGCGAATCTCGCCCAGGCGCTCATGCCATCGCTCGGCCCGCTGCTCGAGACGCCCACGCGGCTGCACATGCGCCAGGTCGTGCGGCGCGAGGTGATCGGGCGGACCGAGCGCATGGAGGGCGTGCTGCCCGGGTCGCGCGAGGTCGGCGTCTCGTTCGCGGACCTTGTCTCCTTCCCCAGCCTCAGCGAGAGCAGGTCGGTGGAGGCGATTGGCGAGGTGACCGAGCGGCTCGAGCTGCGCGCGTCTGAGGCGGCCGAGCCGCCCGTGCGGCTGATCAAGCTGATCGGCGACGCGGCGATGCTCGTCTCGTCCGACGTGCCGGCGCTGGTCCACGCGACCGCGACGCTCGTGCGCGAGGTGGGGGACGACGACGTGCTTCCGGCGATGCGGGCGGGCATCGCCGCTGGGCCGGCGCTGAACCGCGGCGGCGACTGGTACGGCAGCTCGGTGAACCTGGCCAGCCGGGTGACTGGCGCGGCCGATCCGGGCGCCGTGGTGGCCACGCGCAAGGTGGTCGACGTGGCGGGGTCGGGGCACGAGTGGACGTCGTTGCCGCCGCGGCAGCTGAAGGGAATCGGGCGCGCGGTGGAGATCTTCCAGCTGGCCGGACTACACTGAGCCCCGGCGCCCGCCTCGGGGCGCCCTCTTTCTGCCATGTACGCGATCGTCAAAGTGGGCGGCAAGCAGTACCGCGTCGAGAAGGGCGACTCGCTCGTCGTCGATCGTCTGCGCGAGGACGAGGGCGCGAAGGTCGCGCTCGAGCCCTTGCTCTACACCGACGGCGGCACCAAGACGGTGTTCGAGCCGAAGGATCTGGCCAAGGTGAAGGTCGAGGCCGTGGTGACCGGGCACGAGCGCGGGCAGAAGATCCACGTGCTCAAGTTCAAGCCCAAGCGTGGCTACAAGCGCCGCACCGGGCACCGCTCGGAGCTCACCCGGCTCGAGATCAAGGACATCAGGCTGCTGACCCGCCGTCCGGCGGCGAAGAAGAAGGACGAGGAGGCCGAAGATGGCTCATAAGAAGGGGCTCGGATCGAGCCGGAACGGCCGCGACTCGGAGAGCAAGCGGCTGGGCGTGAAGGTGTTCGCCGGCGAGGCAGTGACCGGCGGCGAGATCATCGTGCGCCAGCGCGGCACGCGGTTCAAGGCCGGCGACGGCACGGGCATCGGCAGGGACCACACGATCTTCGCTGCGCGCCCCGGGCGGGTGGAGTTCACCACCGGCCGCCGCGGGCGCGTGATCTCCGTCGCGGCGGACGACGCAAGCTAGCGCGCCGCCGGCGAGCGGGCTGCGCCGGGTCCCGGCGCCGTTCCTCGTGCTCGCCGCCGCGGTCACGGTCCAGAGCGGCGCGGGGATAGCGAAGGGGCTCTTCGATCGCCTCGGCCCGAGTGGCACGGTGCTCCTGCGGATGGTCTTCGGGGCGGCGGTGCTGGTCGCTCTGTGGCGGCCGCGACTGCGCGGGCACAAGCGCGACGACCTGACGATCGCGCTGCTGTTCGGGCTCGCGCTCGCGATCATGAACTGGACGTTCTACGAGGCGATCGACCGCATTCCGCTGGGGATCACCGTGGCGATCGAGTTCGCCGGGCCGCTGAGCGTGGCGGTGGCCGGGTCCCGGCGGCGGCTCGACGTGATCTGGGTGGTGCTTGCGGCCGGGGGGATCCTGCTGCTGGTCCGGACCGGGAGCGGCCATGCGAACCTGGCCGGCGTGGCGTTCGCGCTCGCGGCCGCCGCGTGCTGGGCCGCCTACATCGTGCTGAGCCAGCGGGCGGGACGGGCGTTCCCGCGCGGCGAGGGGTTGGCGCTGGCCATGGCCGTCGGGACGGTTGCGCTGCTGCCCGTCGGCATCGCCGGGGCCGGCTCCTCGCTCCTGGCCGCCGGCCCGCTGGCCATCGGCCTGGCGGTCGGCCTCCTCAGCTCGGCGATCCCGTACTCGCTCGAGCTGGAGGCGCTGCGGCGCCTGCCGTCGCGAGTATTCGGGATCCTGCTGAGCCTGGATCCGGCGATCGCGGCGCTGGTGGGGCTCGTGCTGCTCGATCAGGGGCTCTCGGCGCGCGAGGTCCTCGGCATCGCGTGCGTCGTGGCGGCGAGCGTCGGCGCGTCGCTGTCGGTGGAGCCCGCCGTGGAGCC
>VAWV01000216.1:8154-9453 GCA_005883295.1 Actinomycetota bacterium | reverse complement strand
TTCAATTGCACGTGCGCGTGGTCCACGGTCACGGGCGCCGGCGGAGCACTTGGAGCGTGAACGGCGTGCAGGGCGGGAACGGACAGCTCGGGACCATCACGTCGACCGGCTTCTATCGCGCCCCCGCCACCCCGCCGTCGGCGGGTCGCGTGATCATCGCCGCGCGAACGGCATCCGGGGCGCACGACCGGCGCTTCGTGAGGATCGTCTGGTCCGCGCCCCCCGGAGCGTCGCCCGGAGCGGAGGGAGCCCGCAGGTCGAAGCGGGTTGCTGTCGCCAGCGAGCCCGCCCAGCACGGGACGCTGCTCGCGGCGAGCGTCACGCCCAGGCACGCCGGGGAGATCTCGATCCGGGCGCGCGTCGGAGCGCGACACCTGGGTTCGTGCAGGGCGAGGACCCCGCGCGAGTCGCGCTTCACGTGCCGCCTCTACATGCCGCGCGGACTGCGGGCCCGCGACGTCCGGATCGTCGCCGAGTTCGTGCCGCGCCCGCGCTGAACTCCTAGGAGGAAAACCCGCGGCTCGGACGCGGCCGGTCAAGTTTCGGTGGTGGCGTCCGATACCCGAGGGAGACTCTCCGAGGAGGTATCACGATGGTCCAGGAGCACTCCCAGCCGATCCAGCCGAAGGCGAGGATCGAGTCACCTGGAGCCTCGGCCCCGCGGCGCTCTGCGCGCCGGCATCTCGGTCCTGTGGCGTACGTGGTCGTCCTGTCCCTCGCGCTCGGCATCATCCCGAGCCTGTTCGTGGACGGCGGCCTCACGCGCCTGACCCGAAGCTTCGGACTCGGCCTCGGAGAGGGCCTCGTCCCCATGATGATCGTCGGCATCCTGATCAGCGTCGGCTTCCTGGTCCTTGCGGCAGTCACGCCGGCTCGCGACCAGCCTTCGGGCAGGCCCGGGGAGCACTCCGGCGGGATCCGGCTCGAGGACCTGCCGCCACTCCTCGGAGTGCGCAGCGCGCGTCGTACGCACACCGAGTAGCGCTTCCGCATCAGGTCACTAGATCAGGGCGATCATGAACACGCCGCCGATCACGGTCACGCCCGCCGTGAGCCAGGCCACGTAGTCGCCCACGTGGCCGCTGTGCAGCCTGCGTAGTCCCTGGAGCGGAGCGCGTAGTGCCATCAGCGGTCCCAGACGCCGCTCGCCGTCGCGTATCAGGGCGAGCGCCGCAACAGCCACCGCGCCCAGGGCGGCCCCGACGCCGTAGAGGTATGAGCCCGGGCTCGCCCCATGCGGGGCGAGAACGTGCCCGGGCGGCGTGAGCACGCCGTCCAGCACGGCGCGCGCGTAGCCGG
>VAWV01000216.1:0-7934 GCA_005883295.1 Actinomycetota bacterium | reverse complement strand
TGCCAAGGAACGGCCCGAAGGGCGGGAGCCCGGCCACGGCGAGCGCGCCCACCCCGAACAGCACGCCGGCCATCGGCAGGACCCGGCCCCTGCCGTGCAGATCCACCTCGTCGACGCTCGCGCAGCGGTGCTGCAGGATCCCCACGCAGACGAACAGCGACGCCTTCACGAGCCCGTCGCCAACCACGTACGCCGCCGCGCCGCCGAGTCCGTCACGAGAGAGCAGCCCCACGCCGACGAGGAACAACCCGATGTAGCTCACCGTGGCGAACGCGAGCATGCGCTTGAGGTGATGCTGCCCGAGAGTCATGAGCGCCCCGGCGAGCGCGGTCACGATCCCCACGGTCACCAGCACCGCGCGCAACTCGCCCTCGTGCGCGCCGAACACGCCCGCGAACGAGGTCCAGTACACGCGCGCGACACCCAGGAGCCCGAGCTCGCTCATCGCGCCGGCGAACAGGATGCACACGGGCGTCGGCGCCACGGCGTACGCGTCGGCCAGCCAGAAGTGGAACGGCACGGCGGCCGCCTTGACCAGGAACCCGCACACCACGAGCGCGAAGCCGGCGACCACGAGCCCATCCGGGTGCACGTGCCCGAGGGTCTGGCCGATCTGGGCCAGATTGAGCGCGCCGGTGCGTCCGTAGATCAGCCCGATGCCGAACAGGACCAGGACCCCGCCCGCGCTGTTGGTGATCGCGAAGTTGAGCGAGCCCTCGAGCGGCGAGCGGTGCTCGATGAGGAAGCCCGCGAGCACGTACGCGGACACCCCCATCAGCTCGAAGAAGACGAACATGTTGAAGAGGTCACCGCTCAGGCAGAAGCCGACCATCGCGGCCAGGAACACGAGCAGCACCGTGTGGTAGAGGTGGTCCACGGTCTCGAAGAACCGCCACGAGAAGACCAGCGCCGCCACCATCAGGGCCGCCGCGAATGTGGCGAAGCCCGCCCCGAGCGAGTCGAAGGCGAACGAGATGCCGAGCGACACCCCGCCGTGCGGCCTCCAGGCGCCCCACCAGTACACGATCTCGCCGTGTGAGGCGCGGTGCGTGAGGATCGCGCACATCACGAGCACGGCGACCGCGGCCCCGAGCGCAATCACGTCGGCCAGCAGCCGGCTCGCCAGGGGCCGGCTGGCCGCGAGCAGCCCCGCCGCCACCAGCGGGACGAGGATCGTGAGCGGGACCAGTGTCATCAGCCGCGCAGGGCGCCGAGCTCGTCCGGGTCCACCGTGCCGAACCGCTTGTGCGCCTGCACGGCAAGCGCGAGCAGCAGTGCGCTGACCGTCGCCTCCACCACGACGTCGGTGAGCGTGAGCGCCTGCACCACGGGATCGACGATCCGCGAACGGGCGGGGATGTCGGCGAAGACCGGAGCCTTTGCGCCGGTGCGGTACCCCACCGCGAGCAGGAGCACGTAGGTGGACGCCTGCATCACGCTCAGGGAGATCACGAGGTGCACGAAGTGGCGGCTCGTCACGACCCCGTAGAGCCCGACCGCCGCCAACCACACGGCCACAAGGAACGGGAATAGGTTCACCGCCTGCGGCTCCGCAGGAGCGTCTGGTCGACGAACTCGGAGATGATCAGGGTGACCGCGCCGGCCACCTCGATCCCAACCGACAGGTTGAGGAGCGGCAGCATCCCGGCTGACAGCAGCTGCGACTGCGTGCCGAGGGGCAGGAAGTTGTGGAGGGCGGCCAGTCCGAACATCAGCCCGCCGATCGCGACCAGCGCGAACCCGGCCGCGCCGACACCGTCCGCCAGCTCGAGCACCGGCTCCGGGCTCACGCGGCGGAACGCCACGGCCTGACCGCCGGCGTAGACGAGCACCGTGGCCGACGCGAGGATCACGCCGCCCTGGAAGCCTCCGCCGGGCGTGAGGTGGCCGTGCGCGACGATGTAGGCGCCGAGCACCACGGCCGGCGCGACCAGCACAGCGGCCAGTGCGCGCACGGGGCGGCGTACCTCCTCCGCCCGGGCGGCCGCCCGCTCGGAGGCGGCCTCGGTCACCTCCTCGTCGCGCTGGGATCGCAGGAGGATCGCGCATCCCACCGCGGCCGCGAACAGGATGAACTCCTCGCCGAGCGTGTCCACCCCGCGGTAGTCGAAGGTCACCGGCGAGACGATGTCGGTGGCACGACGCTGCCCGAGCGCCACGTGCTCGAGCGTCAGCCCGTAGACGCCCGAGTAGTGGCCGAACGCCGGGAGCTCGGTCACGGCCCAGACGAGCCCGGCCAGCGCGAGCAGGATCATCAGAGGCAGCGCCACCGTCCCGACCGTGCTCTGCGACAGCGCGACGTCGGGCGCCTGGAATAGGAAGAAGAGGACGGCGAGCAGCACGCCGAACAGGCTGGCGACGACGGCCTGGCGCGAGGGGTCGCGCGTGAATACCACCGCGCCGCCGCCGATGGCGACGAGCACGAGGGCGAGCGCCTGCAGCGCGGTCACGGGGCGCGCCCCACGTCGTCGCCCTCCGGATCGAGCGCGCCGCCGCGGTCCACGATGCGGGCCGCGTGCGCGACGACCTGAACGATCACCGGCGAGGACACAACCACGAGGGCGGCGAGCAGCAGCGCCTTGTCCGCGATCAGCGAGAACCCCTCGCGCACGGTGATCGCGGCCGCGAGGGCCACAGCCGCGAGGACGGCGAAGCCGGTGAAGTGAAGGCGGTCGAAGGGGCCGCGCATCACGGCCACGCCAAGGCAGGCGAGGACCTGTATCCCGATCCCGGCGAACAGCAGCACGAGCACCGCGGCGTCGCGGAAGCTCACATCTCACCTTCCAGGAAGTACGAGAACGCGATCGTCCCGATGAACGAGAGCAGCGCGAACACCAGCGCGAGGTCGGCGAACGGCTGCCGCTTCAGGCCCTCGGAGAGCAGCAGGAGGACGAGCGCCGCGTTGGTCCCGGCGAGGTCGAGCGCGACGACCGCGTCGATGGCACGCCGCGCGAGGATGCACACGGCGACGAGCGGGACCATCGCACCCAGCAGGACGAGCGCCGCGGCGAGCCAGACGTTCATCGCAGGCTGAGCGGGTCGACGTCGGCCGCGACGTCGTCGCGGGCAACCAGCTGGTGCACCAGCAGGATCCCGCGCTCCTCGTCGGCGCCGACCACGTAGGTGTTCGGCGCGAAGGAGCCGGTCGATTTCATCAGCACTCGCCGGGCGGCCTCGCGCGGGCTCTCCCGGTGGGCCTCGAACGGCACGGTCACGAACCGGCCGCGAGCGCGACGGGGAAGCGCGAGCGCGACGGGCACCAGATCGCGCAGGTAGTACATCGCGGGCCTCCACAGCCGCAGCAGCCAGCTCGGCCGCGGGCGAGTGACGAACCGGCGCTGGGCGCGGACGATCAACGCCGCCGCGGCCCCGATGCATGCGACCACGGCGCCCGCCACGAGCTCCTGGAAGTGCGTGTTGTCGACGAGCACGAGCCAGAGCGCCGCGGACAGCCCCCACCACGCCAGCGAGGCGAGCACCGTGCCCCGGACGCCACCGCCGCCGGTGGGTCCGTGCCGCCTTTCCGCCACCCACGCGTGTTCTACGGCGGGGCGTTCGAACCTGCCGGCCGAGGCAGGGATGTCAGCTCAGACGGCGACGCCGGTGGACGTGTGGATCCGGTCGAGCGCCCGCCGCAGGAGCCGGGACACCTGCATCTGGGAGATGCCTATGCGGCGGGCGATCTCCGACTGGGTGAGGTCGCCGAGGAACCGAAGTGCGATGACTGCCCGTTCGTCGTCGGGCAGCGCCGCCACCACCGGCCAGAGCGTGACCGCCCTCTCGACCTGCTCGTAGCCGTGCTCGTCCACCCCCAGCACGGCGACCCGCGGCTCCACCCGCCCATCGCCATCGTCGGCGTGCCCGTCAAGCGACGTGGATTCGAATGCGGATGCTGCGAGCATGGCCTCGAGCACGGACTCCACGTCCATCCCGGTCTCGGTCGCCAGCTCGCGCGGCGACGGCGAACGGCCAAGGCGGCCCCCGAGCTCATCCGCCGTCGCGGTGACCTTGAGCACGTTCTCCTGAAGGCTTCGTGGGACGCGGGCCGCCCAGCCGTGGTCGCGAATGTGGCGCTTCAGCTCGCCCATGATCGTCGGGATCGCGAAGCTCGCGAACGAAACACCGCGGCCTGGGTCGTATCGATCCGCCGCGAGCACGAGCGCCGTCGACGCGACCTGCACGAGGTCCTCCAGCGGCTCGCTTGTGTATCCGTACCGCGCCGCCAGGCGCCTGGCGAGCGGCAGGTGCTCCGCTATCAGGTCATCTCTGTCCCGCGACCGCCCGCTCGGTTGCACGTCGACACCCCTGCCGAGTTCGGATGACTCCGGTCCACCGCGGGCCGCTGCTCGCGTGTGTCTCGGGGTCGCAGCCGGTGGACCTCCCTCCGGGACGACCACCTGAATTTCAGGCTAGCGCACGGCGTCTAGCTGCGGGTAGGGGCGCTCGTGAGGTAAGTCGCCGCCACGTCCTCGTCGCCGTGGTCCGATACGCCTTGGGCGAGGCGCTCGGCGACGACCTCGAGGAGCGGCAGCTCGAGGTCGTGGCGCTCCGCCGCCTCCTGCACGAGCCGGGCGTCCTTGGCGGCGAGAGCCAGCCGGAACGATGGCTCGAACCTGCGCTCGATCATCGCTCCCGCCTTCAGCTCGAGGTAGGGGAGGTCGAGCGGACCGCCCTCGACGGCCTCGAGGAACCGGGCCGGGTCCATCCCGATCCCCTCTGCAAACGTGATGGTCTCCGCCGCGGCCTCGACTAGTGAGACGAGCCAGGCGTTCGTGACGAGCTTGAGCCGCGTGCCCGCGCCGGCCTCGCCCAGCCAAAGGGTGTTCTTACCGATGGCCTCGAAGACGGGATCCACCCGCTCGCGAGTCTCGTCGGGGCCCGACGCGAGCACCACCAGCTCGCCCTGCTCTGCCGGCTGCTTGGTCCCGAGCACCGGCGCGTCGACCAGGACGGCGCCGCGCTCCTCGGAGAGCTCCGCGCAGCTCTCGATCCCCTCGATCCCGATCGTGCTCATCTGGATCCACGTGACGCCGTCGGCTGCGCCGGCCAGCGCGCCGTCGTCGCCGTCCATCGCATCGATCACGGCATCGGCGTCGACGAGCATGGTCAGGATCGCCTCGGTCTCCGCGGCCGCCTCGGCCGGGGTCGGGGCGATGGTCGCCCCATCCCCCGTCAGCGGCTCGGCCTTCCCCGGCGACCGGTTCCAGGCGCGGATTTCGAAACCGGCGCGCGCGAGGTTGCGCGCGATAGGGAGGCCCATCGTGCCCCCCGCGCCGAGTACGGCGATGCGCCTGATTCGCGACCTCCTAGCTGCGCTTCCCGGCGACGGCGCGTTGGAGCTGGGCCTTGTTCATGTTCGAACGGCCCTCGATGCCGAGTTGCCGCGCCTCGTTGTAGAGCTGGTCGCGCGTGCGCCCGCGCGGGCCCGGGCGGCCCGAGCGCTTCCCGCCTCGGCGGCCCGAGGAGATGTCGCGCGTCGAGGTCCTCGACGCCTGGCGGGACTCTCCCCTGCGGGCGCGCTCCTTCTGCACGGTGCGCGCCGCAATCTCCTTGGCGCGCCCCGCGGAACGGCCCTGGCTCCGCTCGCTCTGCTTGACGTGCTCGTACTGGCGGGCTCGCTTCGTGCCCTTCTTGACTCCGCGAGGTGGCATTTCAGCTCCTTTCGCTCGCCTATCGGTCAATTGCCCGGGTCCGCGTGCACCCAACCTTTGGGTGTCTGCGGGCGTTATTGCGTCGATGGCTGGTTTCGGGGGACACGCCACCCCTGCGCGGGTGACTGATCTGCGCGGCCGGGTATCGGCCGGCCCGATATCGCCCGTCCTGGTCGATCCGACGGGCCGCCGCGCGCGCCAGCTGCGGGTGGTCGGCCGGATGCTGGCGAGCGTCCTGCTGCTGTGGCTGTGCGGGCTGGTGCTCGGTGGGGTCGGCATGCTCCCACTACCCGGCGTGCCGCTCGGAGCCGGGCTCCGCGTCGCGCAGGAGCCGGCCGCGATCCCGTCCCGGGGGCACGATCCGAGCGCGCCGGCGCTCGGGCCGGCGCTCCCGCCGAAGGTCCCGTCCGCGCTCGTGCACGCCGTGCGGGTGGGGACGGCCCACCTCACCGCGGTGACGGGTCACGGCCACCTCGCCTCGGGGGCCTCGCAGGTGACGGGTGGGGCGCATGACGGGCGCCAACACGGATCCGGCCGTGGCGGCGGCGGCGCGGGCGGCCAGCCCTCATCCAGCGGCTCCCGGTCCGTGACCAGCTCGTCCAGCAGCAGCTCCACGTCCACGAGCTCGACGTCGAGCAACAACGCGAGCGCTACGGGCGCCGCGCACGGCCGCTCATCGCAGGCGCATTCGGGCACGACGGCCAACTCCCACGGCTCGACGCAGGGGACGAGCTCGTCCGGCTCCCCGCACGGCAACGGGCAGCACCGGGCTCTCGGTCATGGCGCCACGGGCGGCTGACCCCCGCCGACGGCGCCGGATCTCGCCACGAGTCTGGAGCCCACCCGGGCACTGGCGCCTGCTCGCGTTCTGCCTGTTCGTTGTCCTGGTGGTGCTGACCTTCCAGGGGATCGCGGCGCACACCATCGGCGCGACCGGCGAGCCGCACGATCAGACGAGCGCAGCGGCTCCGCTCGCGCGCGCCCGGCCGATCCTCGCGGCCAGGGGAAACCGCCTTACCCCGATCGAGCGCGCCCCCGGCCGCCGCATAGCGCTGACGTTCGACGACGGCCCGGACCCCCGCTGGACGCCGAAGATCGCCGCCGTCCTGCGGGCCTCGCACGCGCCGGCGACGTTCTTCGTGGTCGGGAGCCAGGCGGCGCGCTATCCGGACATCGTGCGGGGGCTCGTCCGGGCTGGGAACGAGCTCGGGAACCACACGTTCACGCACTCCGCTCTGACCAGCGGGCCCGTGTGGCAGCGCCGCCTGCAGATCCAGCTGACCGAGGCGGTGCTCGCGGGGATCACCGGACGGTATGCGCGCTTCCTGCGTCCGCCGTACTCGGCGACGCCGGACGCCGTTACGCCGGACCAGGAGCGCGCACTCGCCCAGTTGGCAGGGCGGCGCTACTACATCGCCCTTGCCGACTACGACAGCCAGGACTGGCAGCGCCACGGGGTGGCGTCGATCGTCGCCCACGCGACCCCCCGTGGCCGGTCCGGCGGCGTGATCATGCTCCACGACGGCGGTGGCAACCGCTCGCAGACAGTGGCGGCACTGCGTGAGCTGATCCCGCGGCTCCGCGCGCGCGGCTTCCACTTCGTGCCGCTGTCGCAGCTCGCCGGGCTGAGCGCCTCGGCGGTGGCGCCGGCCACCTCCGGGTTCGAGCGCAGCCGCGGCTACGCCTTCGAGCTGAGTGTGCGCGTGGCGTTCGGCCTCACGGCGGTGTTCGCGGCGGTCCTGCTGGCGATCGGCGTGCTCGTGGCGGGCCGCGCCCTGCTCCTGCTGGCGCTCGCCACCCACCAGACCCGCACCAGCCGGCGCCGGCGCGGGAACGGTTCGGGCCGGCTGCCGTCGGTGACGATCGTCGTTCCCGCCTACAACGAGGCGGTGGGGATCGAACGCACGGTCCGGTCCCTGGCCGCGAGTGAGTACCCGGACTACGAGGTGGTCGTGGTCGACGATGGCTCGACCGACGGCACGCCGGCGATCGTCGCGGGGCTGGGGCTCGATCGGGTCCACCTCGTGCGCCAGGACAACGCCGGCAAGGCGACCGCGCTCAACACCGGCATCGAGCTCAGCGAGGCCGAGGTGGTCGTGATGGTGGACGGCGACACGCAGTTCGAGCCGCAGACCCTCCGCCGGCTCATGGAGCCGCTGGCCGACCCCGACGTCGGCGCCGTGTCGGGGAACACGAAGGTGGGCAACCGCGGCCGGCTGCTGGGACGCTGGCAGCACATCGAGTACGTCGTGGGGTTCAACCTCGACCGGCGGATGTACGAGG
>VAWV01000215.1 GCA_005883295.1 Actinomycetota bacterium | reverse complement strand
GGACGAGGTGATCGGCTGCCTCGACTTCGGGTTCTTCCTGTACGAGATCTTCGGCTTCGAGCCGCGGCTCGAGCTGTCCACCCGGCCGGAGAAGCGCATCGGCACGGACGAGATGTGGGACGCCGCCGAGAGCGCGCTCGAGGGCGCCCTGCGTCGGAAGGGGCTCGCGTACGAGCTGAACGAGGGCGACGGCGCCTTCTACGGACCGAAGATCGACCTGCACATGACCGACTCGATCGGCCGCTCGTGGCAGCTGGGAACGGTCCAGCTCGACTATTCGATGCCCGAGCGCTTCGGGCTGGAGTACACGGGCGCGGACAACGCCGAGCACCGGCCGGTGATGATCCATCGCGCGCTGCTCGGCTCGTTCGAGCGGTTCATCGGCATCCTGATCGAGCACTACGCGGCGGAGTTCCCGCTCTGGCTCGCACCCGTCCAGGCGCTGGTCCTCCCGATCGCCGACCGGCACCTCGATTACGCGCGCGAGGTGCAGGCCGAGCTGGCCGCGGGGGGCCTGCGTGCCGAGGTCGACGAACGGACCGAGTCCGTGGGCCGCAAGATCCGCGACGGCGAAGTGCGGAAGGTGCCCTACATGCTCGTCGTGGGCGACAGGGAGCAGGACGGAGGGGTCGTGGCGGTGCGCCGCCACCGCGAAGGCGACGTCGGCCAGATGTCCGCATCCGAGTTCGTGGAGAAGGCCCGCGCGTCTATACTCCGCCGCGAATGAGAGGCACCACCCACACGCGCAGCCGCTGACGCGCTCGTGCCCTCATCGATCCTCTGCCTCCGAGCCTCGGACCCGTTATTGATGCCTAGCTCCGCCTTCGCGTAGTGCCGATCCCTCGCAGGTTCGATCGGCGCCCGCCCGAGCGGGACACCACGCGAGTCAACGACCGGATCCGGGTCCCTGAGGTGCGGTTGATAGGCGATGACGGAAACCAGGTGGGTGTGGTCCCCATCGAGGAGGCACTGGCCTACGCGCAGGAGCGCGACCTGGACCTGGTGGAGGTCGCCCCGGAGAGGCGGCGCGTCGCCACCAGAAGCAGGTCACGGTCCGCGAGATCAAGCTGCGCCCCAAGATCGCGGTCAACGACTACGAGACCAAGAAGGGCCACGTGATGCGGTTCCTGAACCACAACGATCGCGTGAAGATCACGATCATGTTCAGGGGCCGGGAGACATCGCACCCCGAGCGCGGCGAGGCCCTCCTGATGCGGCTGGCCGACGACGTTGCCGAGCTGGGCACGATCGAGCAGCGGCCGACCCAGGACGGCCGCAACATGACGATGCTGCTCGCGCCGGTGCGCCGGCAGCCCGACGCGCCGCCGGCGAGCGCCTAGGCTCGCGGCGCGGTCTCGTGCCGCGCAACCGTGCTCGCTGCGCGGGGCGGTGCTGGATGGGCAGTGAAGGGGGTCGGGATGTTGCGTTTGTTGCGGTCCCGTAGCGCTGGTCACGCGCACGTAACGTTCCCGAAGACGAGGGTCCAAAGTTCCCAGCTATGGCAGGGAAGAATGGACTCTCGTTTCCGACCGAGGCCGAGCCCCGGCCCCGCGCCCCCTCATTGCCCTACCCGCAGGCGCGGCGGGCGCCATACCCGGTGGCGCTGATCACGAAGCCGGCGAGCGCCTAGTACTGCAGGATCGGTACGGACTCCGGCTCGGTCCAGGGCCGTATGAAGCGGTAGACCGCGCCGACCTCGTCGAATCCGAGCCGTCGGTACACGGCCTTCTCCCACTGCTCGTCGCGGCACTCGACGAAGATCGGCTTCGCTCGCTCGCGCCGCGCGGCCAACACGGCCGCCCAGATGGTCGCGCGCCCCAGGCTGTGACCCTGGGACAGGGGCAGCGCCTGGACCTCCACGAGCTTGGACCCGCCGTCGCCGATCCGCAGGAGGCAGTAGGCGGCGACCTCGCGGCCAACCAGGGCCGCGAAGGCGCGCACCCGCGCCTCGGGATGCTGGATCGCGCCAGCCGCCACGAGCTGGGCCGCGATTTCGTGGTCCCGGTAGATGTGCCCGATCGCCGCCTCGCGCGCGGACTGGATCTGGTCGACGCCGACCTCGGCGGCGGCGGAGCTGTCGATCAGCTTGGTCGGCCCTCTCCGGAGCACCATCACGACGGTGCGCTGCACCTTCCAACCCGCGGCGGCAAAGTGCGGGACGAGGTCGGGAGCCGCCTCTTCGTGGTCGACTCTGATCGCGCGCTGGGGCAGCCCCGCCTGGAGGCGCTCCGCCCGGGCCATGAGTGCGGTCGCGTAGAGCCCGGGAGGTGCGCGCTCGACGAGCACGACGTTGAGGTCCCAAACCCGCGGCAGGTCGTCGCGGTGGATCACCGCGCCCCACGGCGTCTCCCCGACCCGCGTCGCGAGACAGCGGTCGAGATGGCGTTGGAAGCGGAGGGGGCCCTCGAGGAGCGCTGGGCGGGGAGGCGCGGACACCTGCATCGACTCCTGTTATCGGCAGGGATCCCCGATTCGGGTTAAAAGCTCGACGAAGATCGGCGACCAGGCTCTGCTTCAATAGTCGCTCCATGCCCAAGGTCAAGACGCACTCCGGTGCGAAGAAGCGCTTCAAGCTGAGCCCGCGCGGGAAGCTTCGCGCGCGGCACGCCATGCGCAGCCACATCCTGGGCAAGAAGAACGCCAAGCGCCGGCGGCGGCTGGCCGGGCAGAAGCTGGTGTCCGAACCCGACCGGGCCAAGGTCAGGGCCCTCCTGCGCAAGTGAGCCGGGTCAAGCGCTCCACGCACGCGCGCAAGAAGCGCAGGGCCGTGCTCGCCCGCACCAAGGGCTACCGGGGCGAGGCGCACTCCAGCTACAAGCGGGCCAAGGAGGCACTGCTCAAGGCGGACTCGTACGCGTACCGGGACCGGCGCAACCGCAAGCGCGACTTCAGGCGGCTGTGGATCACGCGCATCAACGCGGCGGCTCGTCGCGAGGGCATGAGCTACAGCGAGCTGATGCACGGGCTGCGGCTGGCCGAGGTCGAGCTCGACCGGAAGGTGCTTGCCGACATCGCCGTCCGCGATCCTGAGACCTTCCGACGCTTTACCGAGCGCGCCCGGGAGGCGGCGGCTGCCTGACCGAGAAGGAGCCGACCGAACCGCCCAGGGCGCCCCTCGAGGCGCCCTTTTTCGTTCCATGATCGTGTGATTACCTCAAAAGACAACCCCGGCCTCAAGGCCATAAAGCGGCTCCACGACAAGCGTCACCGCGAGCGCGCGGGCCTGTGCGTGGCCGAGGGCGAGGACCTGGTCGAGGCGGCGCGGGCCGCCGGGCTCGAGCCCGAGCTCATGCTGGTCGCCGGCGAGGACGTGGAGCCGCGGCTCCTGGACGGAGTGAGCACGCTCGGGTCGGGCACGCGCGTGATCGGCGTCTTCCCGCAGATGTGGTCGGAGCCTGGCGGGGACGTGAGCGTCTACCTGCACGGCGTGGCGGACCCGGGGAACGTCGGGACGCTGATCCGTTCGGCGCACGCGCTCGCCGATGGTCCGGTGGTCCTCGGTCCGGGCTGCGCCGACCCCTGGTCGCCCAAGGCGATCCGGGCGAGCATGGGCTCGGTCTTCGCGCGCCCGCCCGCGCGCGCGTCATTCGATGAGCTCCACGGCGCGACCCTCGCGCTCGTGCCGCGCGATGCCCCTGCGCTGTGGGAGGTAGACCCCGGTCGCCCCGTGGTCCTCTGCCTCGGCGCGGAGCGCTCCGGTCTGCCGGACGCGGTCCTCGAGCTGTGCTCTGGCCGTGCTCGCGTGCCGGTTCGGCCGGATGGGCCGGACTCGCTCAACGTGGCGATGGCCGCCACGGCGGCGCTCTATGAGCTGAATAGGATGGCCGGCCATGCCTGACGCCGCGGGACGGCTCGACGAGCTCCGCCGGGAGGCCGAGGCCGCGGTGCGCTCGGCTTCGTCGACCGCCGAGCTCGAGGACCTGCGGGTCCGCTACCTGGGCCGGAAGTCCGAGCTCACGGGCGTGTTGCGCGGCATCGGCGAGCTCCCGCCCGAGGAGCGCGGGCCTGTCGGCCAGGCCGCCAACGCGGCGCGGAGCGCGATGGAGTCGGCCCTCGCGGAGCGCATCGCGGCGCTCGATGCCTCGGAGCTCGACGAGCGGCTCGCCGCCGACCGGATCGACGTGACCCTGCCCGGCGACCCGCCGCCACACCCCGGCCGGCTCCATCTGATCACCCAGACCCGGCGGGAGATCGAAGACGTCTTCGTGGGGCTCGGCTTCTCGGTGGTCGAGGGACCCGAGATCGAGTTCGACTACTACAACTTCACGGCGCTCAACTTCCTGCCCGACCACCCTGCGCGGGCGATGCAGGACACGTTCTATGTGAGCGACGACGTGCTGCTGCGCACGCACACCTCGCCGCTCCAGGTGAGGACGATGGAGGTCCAGCCGCCCCCGGTCTACGCGATCATGCCCGGCCGCGTCTACCGCCGCGACTCGGACGCAACCCACACGCCGATGTTCAACCAGGTGGAGGGGCTCGCGGTGGACGAGGACATCACGCTCGGCGACCTCCAGGGCGTGCTGCTCGAGTTCGCGCGCGCGATCTTCGGCCAGGAGCGCGAGATCCGCCTGCGGTCGAGCTACTTCCCCTTCACCGAGCCGAGCGTGGAGGCGGACGTCTCCTGCTTCCAGTGCGGCGGCAGCGGCGCCCTACCCGACGGCTCGCGCGACCCCCTGTGCAAGGGATCGGGATGGCTCGAGATCCTGGGCGCCGGGATGGTCGATCCCAACGTGTACGGCTTCGTGGCCGACAACGGCTACGACCCGGAGCGGGTGCAGGGGTTCGCGTTCGGGATGGGCATCGAGCGGATCGCCATGCTCCGGCACGGGGTGCCCGACCTGCGGATGTTCTTCGACAACGATTTGCGCTTCCTGGAGCAGTTCCCGTGAGGGCACCGGCCTCCTGGCTGCGCGACTACTGCAACCCGCAGCTATCCACGCGCGACATCGCCGACCGCCTCAACATGACCGGCAGCGAGGTCGGGCGGATCGAGCATGCCGGCGTCCCCGACGCCGACGAGTTCGTCGTTGGCAAGGTCATCGCGGCCGAGCCGCATCCGAACGCCGACCGGCTCACGGTCTGCGAGGTGGAGGACGGGTCGGGGACCGCGCGGACGATCGTCTGCGGCGCGCCCAACGTGGCGGCGGGGCAGACGGTGGCGGTCGCCCTTCCCGGGGCGCTGATGCCGAACGGCGAGCCCCTCGCCGAGGCCACGCTCCGCGGGATCACTTCGAGCGGGATGATCCTGGCCGAGGACGAGGTCGGCATCGGCGAGGACCACGCCGGGATCATGGTCCTCCCGGACGACCTGCCTCCGGGCGCGCCGCTCGCCGAGCATCTCCCGATCGCCGACGAGGTGCTCGACCTGGAGATCGCGCCCAACAGGCCGGACTGCCTCGGCGTGTACGGCCTCGCGCGCGAGGTGCACGCGACCACCGGCGCGCCTCTGGCCGAGGATCCCACGGCCGCCGACGTCGATCCGAGCGACGGGGACGGGGGCGTTGAGGTGGAGATCGCGGACCCCGACATCTGCCTGCGCTTCACCGCGCGGGTGTTCGACCACGTGACGATCGGGCCGTCGCCGCTGTGGCTCAAGGCCCGGCTGACGGCGGCCGGCCAGCGGCCCATCAACAACGTGGTCGACATCACCAACTACGTGATGCTGCTCACGGCGCAGCCGCTCCACGCCTTCGACCTCGATCGGGTGCGTGGAGGGCGCATCCTGGTCCGCCGGGCGCGCGACCGCGAGACGATGACAACGCTCGACGGGGTCGAGCGGACGTTCACTAGCGAGGCCGCGCTGGTGTGCGACGGCGAGGGTCCCTCGGGGATCGCCGGGATCATGGGCGGCCTGGTCTCGGAGGTCTCGGCGAGTACCACGCGCGTGCTCATGGAGTCCGCCACCTGGGTGGGCACCAACATCCTCCGCACGTCCGGGCGGCTGGGCCTCCGGACCGAAGCCAGCACGCGCTTCGAGAAGCAGCTCCACCCCGACCTGGCCATGGCCGCCCAGCGCCTGGCGGCCCGGTTGATGGTCGAGCTGTGCGGCGCGCGGCTCCTCGGCGAAACCATCGACGCCTATCCGAGGCCCGTCGAGCCGCGCAGGGTCGGCCTGCGCACGGCGCGTGTGGGGTCCCTTCTCGGCACCGAGGTCCCGGTCGGGGACATCGTGGCGATCCTCGAACGGCTCGGCTTTGGCATCGACGGCAGTGACGGGACGCTCGAGGCGCTGGTGCCGCCCTGGCGGTTCTCGGACATCGAGCGCGAGGTGGACCTGATCGAGGAGGTCGGCCGGGTCTACGGGCTGGACCGGCTGCCGGCCACGCTCCCGGCGCGGCGGCGCGCCGTGGGTCTTCTGACGCCCGCTCAGCGGCTGCGGCGGCGGCTCGAGGACGCGCTGCGCGACCGCGGACTGGTCGAGGCCGTGAGCTACAGCTTCGTCGCTCCGGGCGCGCTGGCGCGGCTCAGGCTGCCGGAGGAGGCGATCCGGCTCGCCAACCCGCTGAGCGAGGAGCACAGCGTGATGCGGCCGCTCATCCTTCCGGGCCTCCTCGACGGCGCAAGGTGGAACGCCGCCCATGGCCGGACCGGCGCGCGCCTGTTCGAGTGCGCGCACGTCTACCCGCCGCCCGCGACGGAGGCCGGGGCCAACCCGCGCGGCGCCGTGCCGGTCGCCGAGCGCGAGCATCTCGCGGTCCTCCTTGCAGGGCCGGCCGAGGGCGGCTGGCGCACCGCGGCGCCACCCGCGGACTTCCACGCCGCCAAGGGGCTGCTGGAGGCCGTGCTCGATGCGGCGGCCGTGGAGGTCCGCTTCGAGCGCGCTTCGTGGGGGAGGTGCATCCTGCCGTGCTGCGCGAGTGGGACCTGGAGGTGGGAGCGGCCTTCGAGGTCGACGCAGGCGCGCTGGCAGAGCTGGCGCCGGGCGCGGTCCACTACCGCGAAGTGACGAGCTTCCCCGCCGTGCTCCAGGACATCGCGGTCGTGGTGCCGGAGGAGGTGCCCGCCGCGGAGGTGGAGGCGGCCGTGCGCGTTGGCGGCGGTGAGCTGCTGGCGGAGGCCAGGGTCTTCGACGTCTACCACGGCGAGCAGGTTGGGGAGGGCGAGCGGTCCCTCGCGCTCCGGCTGCGCTTCCAGGCGCCCGACCGGACGCTCACCGACGAGGACGTGGCCGAGCTCCGCTCCGCGATCGAGAGCCGCGTCGCCGAGCTGGGAGGGAGGCTCCGTGCCTGAGAGACCATCCCACCGGGTCGCCGTCGTCGGGGCCTCGGGGTTCGCGGGCGCGCTGGCCGCGCACCTCGTCCACCGCCACCCGCAGCTCGAGCTCATCGCGGTCACGGCGCGCGCCGACGCGGGCCGCCGGCTCGACCACCTCTACCCGCGCTACCGGGTGGGGATGGAGCTCGAGGTCTTCGACGCCGATCGCGTGGCGGAGCGGACCGACGCCGCGATCGTCGGCTACCCGCACGGCGCCGCCGCGCCGGTGGTCGAGGACCTGAGGCGCCGCGGGCTCAAGGTGGTCGACCTCTCGGCGGACTTCAGGCTCGACCGCGAGAGCTACGAGCGCTACTACCAGCCGCACGAGGCTCCCGCCCTGCTCGAGGAGGCCGTCTACGGCCTCACCGAGCTCCACCGCGACGAAGTGCGCGGCGCCGAACTGGTGGCGGCGCCCGGCTGCTACCCCACCGCGGCGCTGCTCGCGCTGGCGCCGCTGCGCGAGGTCATGCGCGACGCGGTGGTGGACGCCAAGTCGGGCGTGTCCGGAGCGGGGCGGGAGGCGACCGGCACGACGCACTTCGTGTCGGTGGACGAGAACGTGAGCCCCTACGGCGTGGAGGGCCACCGTCACCGGGCGGAGCTGGAGCGCGAGCTGGGGGATGGGAGCGCGATCACGTTCACGCCGCACCTCCTCCCGCTCGACCAAGGCCTGCTCGCCAGCTGCTACGTGACACCGTCGCGCGATCTGTCCGCCGACGACGTGCGCGGCCTGTTCCGGAGCGCGTACGAGGACGAGCCGTTCGTGGAGCTCGCCGACGTCCCGCCCGGGGTCCGCGACGTCCGCGACACCAACATCTGCCGGGTGCACGCCACGGTCGAGCCGGCGACCGGGCGGGTGCTCGCCTTCGCGGCGATCGACAACCTGTGGAAGGGCGCGGCGGGGCAGGCGGTGCAGGACCTGAACCTGATGCTCGGCCTGCCGGAGGAGGAGGGGCTCAGATGACCTTCTTCCGCTCGCGCTGGGTCGAGCGCCCCGAGCACGTATCCGAGCTCGAGCCCACGGCCCTGCCCGCCGGCTTCCGGGCCGCCGGCGTCGCCGCCGGCCTCAAGCCCGCGGGGCTCGACGTGGGGATGCTCGTGGCCGACGTCGAGGAGACGGCCTCGGCGGCGCGCTTCACCACCAACAGCAGGGTGGGCGCGCCGGTGACCGTCTCGCGCGAGGCGGCGCTCGACCGGCTCCGGGTGGTGCTCGCGAACTCCGGCGGCTCGAACACCGGCGACGGCGAGCGCGGCCTCGAGACCGCGCGCGCGTCGCAGTCGCTGGCCGCCGAGCTGATCGGCACGGGGCGCGAGCGCGTGGGGCTCGCCTCGACCGGGCTGATCGCCACCGAGCTCCCGCGCGAGCCGCTGCTCGACGGCGTCCGCGCGTGCGCGGAGAGCCTCGGCACCGACTCCGGCGCGCTCTCGGAGGCCATCCTGACAACCGACAGGGCTCCGAAGCGGGCCTGCCTCTCGGTGTCCCTTCCTTCCGGCACCGTCCGGTTGGCCGCGCAGGCCAAGGGCGCGGGAATGATTTCGCCGCGCTACGCCACGATGTTCTGCTTCGTGGAGACCGACGCCGACCTCGACGCCGAGACCGCGGAGCTCCTGCTCGGCGTGACGGTGAAGCGCTCCTTCGACCGGATCTCGGTCGACGGGCAGCTCTCGACGAGCGACACGGTATACGCGCTCGCGAGCGGGGCGTCGGGTGTGCGGGTGGAGCCGGAGAGCGACGACGAGCTCGCGCTCGGCGAGGCGCTCGACGCGCTGCTGCGCCAGCTCGGGCTCGAGATCGTGGCCGACGGCGAGGGCGCCGGCCGCGTGGGTCGCGTGGTCG